>JASFPJ010000065.1:0-12974 GCA_050116035.1 Candidatus Aminicenantota bacterium
AACGTCAGCTTCTTGCCTTTCAGGATATCCTGCCAATCATCCCAGGGAAGTTTAAAGTCTTCTTCCTGCTGAAGAGCAAGACAGCTAAAGATTTCACTTCATTCCAGACTGAAGTCGCTGTTCCTCCAGAACAAGGCAATGCTTCACTCAGTCGCATGATTCTTTACCACAGCAAGGAACCACTCGAACCAAACCAGAAAAGGAAGAATAAGGCGTTTGCTTTTCATGGTGACCAATACGTGGTCAATGCCCAGAATAATTTTCTTCCTCGAAAGAAAATCGGCTTTTACTGCCAGGTTCACAATATGAAAGAAATAAACAGGAAATCTTGTCTCCTCGAGATTTTTCGAATAAACACTGACACGCCGGTTCAAATCCAAAAAAAATCCCTGGAAGAGGTTTTAGCGCCAGACGGGAAAGGAATTGATACAGGCTCCGTTTCTCTCGCCTCTCTCGAACCCGGATACTACCAAGCCCATCTATCTATCCTTGATGAAAACGAGAAAAAGATACTCACCGAAAAAGAAAATTTCATCCTCCTTTCCCAAACTTATCCTGTCATCCCTTGGGTTTATTCTAAGCTGCACAACACTTTTCCTAATCCAGACCAGCTTCACATCCTGGCCTCCCAGTATTTCATGACGAGAAAATTCGATCAAGCCAGGGATTTTCTCCAGCAAGCCCTTGAAATGAAAGATGAGCCAAAAACCAGACTTTTGCTGTCAAAAACTCTTTATGCCCTGGGACAGTATAAGAATTCTCTCGCATTGATCTTCCCTGTCTATCAAGCCACTCAGAATAGAGAAGCCGCCAAAATCATTGCTGTTAATTATGCTGGCCTTGAAGACTGGACCGCAGCCCTTGTCTACTTAGAAAAACTCATGGAACAGGCGGCAGAAATTAGCGTCCTCAACCTGGCTGCCGAGTGCTACCTGAACCTCGATCAGCCAGATAAAGCACTGCCTCTTCTCCAGAAATCATTAAAACTCAATCCCAACCAGGCTAAAATTAAAGAGCTTGAAAAGAGTGCAAAAAAACGCATTGAAATAAATAAGTCGTCTCAATTGAAATCTTTAAACTAGGAAAGAACTAAAAAAGGAGGAAATGGTGATAAAAAGGTCAATCCTCTTATCCTGTTTAATGAGCCTTCTTCTCTTGAATCTCTGGCCTTCAATCCAAGGCAAGATAGAAGGAACTGTCAAGGACAGCGACGGTAATCCTATGCCGGGTGTTACGGTGACAATCACGGCGATAAGAATGGCATCCAGAAATTTTACTCTCAAAACAGATAAAAATGGAAAATATATTCAAATCGGAATCTGGCCGGATTATTATCAAGTGCGCTTTAAGAAATCAGGCTATCTCCCTATTTCCAAAGAAGTCAGGGTGAAAATTGCAGAAACAAGCCGCGTAGATATCGTTCTGGAAAAGGCTGAGGAAATGGTCGAACGAACCCTCTCTAAAGCAGACAGCCTTTTTCTCAAAGGAATTAAGCTGTACGAAAAAAACAGATATGAAGAGGCCGCACAGGCATACGAAGAGGCCATTCAGCTCAACTCCACTCAATGGGGTTACTACTTCAACCTGGGTCTGGCCAATAAAAAAATGGACAAGATGGAAGAAGCCATGAAAGCCTTCCAGAAAGCTGTAGAGCTTAATCCAGAAAGTTTCAGCAGCAACAAAGAACTGGGAGAGGTCTTGGGCAAGAATGGAAACTTCGAAGAGGCAAAAAAATATTACCAGAGAGCCATAGAACTCAGCCCGGATGATCCGAATGCGTTCTATAACCTTGGAGCCTGTCTGATGAATCTGGGAAATTCAGAAGAAGCTCTGAATGCGTTCCTGAAGACAATCGAGATCAAAGAGGACTTCGTCGATGCATATTATCCAACAGGAACACTTTACATCAGTCAAAACAAGACAGAAGAGGCCATCAAATATTTAGAAAAATTCCTGGAACTCGATCCGGATCATGAAAAGGCCAATCTAGCCAGACAACTGCTCGATTACTTGAAAAAATAAAGGAGGAAGAAGATGAACAAGAAATTCTTCCTGATATTCTTCTCGATAATGTTTTTGATTCTCCTTAATGTTTCTGCCAAAAAGAAGGATAGATATACACAATGGGTCCAAGAAGAAGTGAACCTCATCATCACTAAAGCTGAGAAAGCTGAGTTCCAAAAAATAAAAAAGGAAAAAGATAAAGATTTATACATGGAGCTTTTTTGGGCAAAAAGAGATCCCACTCCCCAAACTGAAAAAAATGAGATCAAGGAAGAATATTATAAGCGTCTGAGTCATGTGAATAAATCTTTCCTTTATGGATACAAAAAGGGAACCGCAACCGACCAGGGGAAGGTCTATCTCTACTTTGGAGAACCCAAGGTCCTTCATCCAAGCACATCCCCTACGACCGCTGGACAGGAGTTCCCTCTAGAAATATGGGTTTATCGAACACGGCCATGGATGGAAATCCCAAAAGAGACTTTCAGCGTTGTATTTTCTCACGATGGAATCGGCTATGTGCTGGACCGTTCCCAGACCGATAATAGAGTGATGCAAGCATTTTATTCTTATCCAGATAGACTCTTGCTCTGGCCGAATCTCAAAGAAATTCCCGAGTATAAAAAAATCATAGTCTTTCCCCCTGAATCATTCGAGGGGAAGCTTATTCAGCAGCTCAAATCCACACAGGAAGACATTGTGCAGATTCCCTTTGAGAAGAAGATCATTTTCACTAAGGCTCAAAACCAGAGTAGTTATGTGACTTTCCTTCTCAAGATCGATCCGAGTGCGGAAAAAGGGGCAGCTCAGAAAAATCTGGTTTTTTTCGGCCGGATGGAGTCGGATACCGACTCTTTTAACTTTCGACAGGAAAAATCCTTATCTCGGGAGAATAACTATTTGGTTTCTCAGGTTGGGATCCCTCTCTTCCCTGGTGAATACAATCTTTTTCTCGGCGTTTCTACGCCAGACAACAAATCATATTCCTTGAAGATGGATCAAATATCTGTCCCTAACTTCTGGGATCAAGAACTTAAACTCTCATCCATTCTCGCGTCACATCAAGTTCAGGAGGAGAAGGCTCCAGAAAAAGAAAAAGAGTATGATGTCTTCTTTTTAGGCCGGTACTCCCTTCTTCCCCTCTTCAGTCAGGAGTATTCCAAAGACCAATCTCTGAACCTGTTCTACTATATCTACAACATCGCTGTTGATGAAAATCAAAACTGTTCTCTCCTGATTAAAATGGAACTTGAAAAAGGAGATAAAACGTTTAACCTGAATCCCCAAAACAGGAAACAAAAAATCGGGCCAGAGGCCGCTCTCCTGGAAGGCACTCAAATTCCCCTCTCCGTTCTTCCTGAAACGGGTGAGTATGTGTTGACAGTGAATGTGACAGATGAAATAACACAAAAAACAGCCAGCCGAAAACTAAAATTTTCTATCCGTGAACAGCCATAGGGGATATTCGCAAGCCAAACCCGGATTCAGATTGATCCTGTGAGACACGAAGAGTTCCAGTACACCCACGCAGATTTCTGGCCTTCCCCTGATTTAAAGGATTCTCTTCCATTTAGTGTGCGTAAATGATTAGAAAGCATTCAGGGATGTCGTTGCTCCAGTCAGATTTTTAACGCCATTCCCTCGTCAATTCTCTCGGCCCTGCGGAACTCCGCATGTTTATCAAATCTCACGTTCGGATAACTCCCAGCCCATTCAGTGCCGCCCGATGTATTATGTCGTGCTCAAACAGTCCTCGGGCCCCGACTGCGTCGGGTTCCCTTGAGATTGACTCGGGAAGGCTAAATCTTCCGATGTCGCTTCATCCATCCCTGAATACTCGTTAGAGCTATATTAAGTTATGTCTAACCCACACAATGTGGAAGAGTATCATTTAAAATATCCCCCGCTTATGGTGAAATTTTATTCTTTCTTCAGGATGTAGAAATCTCTGACCTGCTCATCATTCTCTATCTTGCGGAAATCAATGATTTTGTAGTTTCTTTCAAAAAGCGCTTGAAAAGCCTGCCTCGTCTTCATCCTCCATTCGAGAGGGATGCTCCTGACTCTATCATCTGTGACATCTGTCTCCCTGAGCATGGAATAAAAATCAACAGGAATTTCAATCAAGAGGAATTCATTGTCGAGGTTCAGGTTTATCTCCTCGGCCACTTCAAGCTCAACCGGTCCGCCCTGTCCTTCTACAGTCTTTATTTCTGCTCTGACTGCCATCCATCCTGACTCGACCAGATCCTCCAGGGCATACTCGGATTTCCCTTTTTCCTTTTTGAGGTCCCAGGTGACAAGAAACCTGTCACAAGGGACATCCAGCCTGTTCAACCGCCCTCCAAAATCTCCGTAGAAAGCCTCTCTGTAAGTGAGAACATCCATCCCGAAGTGATGGATATTCCTGTGAGCATTGACTCCAGTCAAGGGGTCAAATGTACAGATGACAGTCGTAATCCCAAAAACCTCTGTTAAAGTCTCTTTCTGGAATTCCTTGATCAGCACTCCCAGACCCAGATGCTCGAAATCAGGTCGGACACACGTGTATTGGGAATAAAACTGGAGATTATCAGACTTCCTGTAGGCAATCTTTTTATCCTTGATTCCGACGAACCCGTATGAAAATCCAATCAGATGCTCTCTATCCGGTTCGAAGCGTCCCTCCTCCACCTCTTTAAAAACCCCGATAAACAGGCTGCTTCCCTCATGGAGAAAATTTTCACACATCATGTTTCGAGAACCGGACAGGTTATCGTTCGGCTCTCTCCAGACTTCATCCCTGAGCTCCTCGTATTTCAAATAGTCGCGGTGATTTTCCGATGATTCCACTCGGAACCAATACTTCTTGCCCTTGATCTCTTGAAACCTCTCGAATCCTTTCATCCTCAATGAATCCCGATTAAAAAAAAATCGATAAAGAGTAAGTCGATTTTATCGAAACTTCTGTACTATTTCAATGGGATCAGGCTTCCAAAACTCCAGTAATATGTATTACAGAAATTGGTTCTCTTCCATTTTGTGTGGGCAAATAATCAAATAGTGCTCTTCTGAGTTATCTAAGTTGAGTCTTACCCACACAAAATGGCAGAGAGCCCAGAAATTTAACCAAAAAAATAAAAAAAAGAAAATTTTGAGACTTTTTTGGTACAAGCAAGTAGAACTCAGTGATATTTGTGAAGCCTGACCCCAGACTTTTAAAATGTTTGAATTCAACTTTCTTTTAGTATAATGTAATTACTCTTATTTCCCGTGGTTTGACAGGTAATTACTTGCCTATAAAGGAGACAGACGATGATAGCCTCTAACAAAACTGTCCTCGGCATTTGTATTCTGCTCATCCCCGTTCTTCTCTTCGGGGCTGAATTCCAGATGAAGGTCGTCAAGGGCGAGGATGACTTGCCTGAAAAATTTTGTACAGTATGGAAAAGCGGAGATTATCTTGTATCCAATGGAAAAAGCCTGGCCCTTATCGGGGGCGTTAAGAGGTATTTAAAAAGTTCCACCAACTATCCTGCGGCAGATGCCCTGGGTTGCATCATCAGCCTGGCTCCGGCCGGAAAAAAATTGGAAAGCGACCTGATTGTCGGTGCTCCGGTCATAAGAATCCAGGACAAAAAGGAAGACGTGTTTTACAGCTCAGTCAAATCCATTAAAGAAGACAGCCCAAATGGAGCATTCACTGTAGAAGCCATTGCCCTCTATCAAGGGAAAAAAGGAATGAAAGCCAAGGTTCAAACACGTTACCGTTTTTTCCCTGAGGAGACAAGGGTCGATATCACATCAACATTGACAAACACGGGCAAAAAGGAGATTGAAGACCTGGACTATAACATCTATTTCAACGCGCTCCATTGGTACTACTTCAGACCCTTCCACAGAGAAGACCATCCGGACTTGAATTTCAGGGTTTACCAGAAAAAGGGCCATTATTTAGCCTGGATGAACATGAATCCCTTACGCGATGAAGAAGAAGAGAATGTCCCGGGAACGCTGGCCCCAGGAGAAGTCTTCGAGACCAGTTACATCCTGCTGGCGGATGTCCAACACGAGGAGATACTCCATAAAATCTACAGCATTTTGAATGTCGAGACTGAACACGCTTCCATTCATTTTAAAGACCTCAACGGAAACCTGGCAGAGATAATCATCCGTGACGCATTTTCCTCTTCTGTCTTCTTCCGTTCTTTTCTCAAAAATCCTTTCTCTCTTGATATTCCTGTTCCTGAGGGCACCTATTGGATTAGAGCCAACTTTTTCCCCGCGGTCGTGGAAAAACTGATGGCTGTTAAAGAAGGGGATGAAAACACCTGCATCCTTCAAGATTCTCTTCTCGGAAAAGTGAAAGTGAAGATTCAAAACAGCGAAGGAGAATTTGTCCCGGGCAAAGTCACATTTGTCGGCCTGGCTCCTTCCAAAACTCCCTATTTTGAACCTGATAATCCGGTTGAAACGGGGAAGGGTTGGGAATCATTCAAGAATTCTGTTTTCCCTGAAGAGAGTGAGATAGAAGTCAAACTGCCCGTCGGGACCTATCTCGCCTATGCATCCAGAGGGCCCGAATACTCCATGGACAAAAAAATCGTTGAGGTCTTGGAGGATGAACCGCTCGAACTGACTTTCCGCATAGACAAAGTGGTGAAGACGCCGAACCTCATCTCCATCGACCCGCATATGCACACCACACATTCAGATGGAAGAATGGGAATCGCGGAACGCTTAAAATCAGTTATTGCCGAGGGCGTGGATGTGGCTGTGGCTTGCGACCACAACATAATCACGAATTATTATCCCACGCTCAAGAAACTCCGCTTGAATAAATATCTGGCAGTGATCCCCGGGAACGAGGTGACCATCTCCGGTATGATCCACTATAACACTTATCCACTGAAATACAGACCCGAAGAAGAAGGCAACGGCGCCATCTCCCCCCTTTCTGAAGAGGTCACTCCTCTGTTTGAAGCCAGCCGACAGAAAGACCCGGGCATTATTCTTCAGGTCAACCATCCCCGGTCAGGAAATATCGGATATTTCAACACTTACCAACTCGACCTGGAATCCGCGGCCACTGTGTTTGAGAATTTCAACGCCTCCTTTGATATCCTGGAAATCATGAACGGTCCCTATTTCTACTCCTCCAACTTCACAGCTATCGAGGACTGGCTTCATCTTCTGAACAGAGGTTACTATTATCCTCTTATCGGCTCGTCAGATGCGCATGGAATTGACAGGGGCGAGCCCGGCTACTCCCGCACATATGTCTCTTATAATGGCGAGAAAAGCGACAGTCTGGACTGGAACGCTTTATCCCGCGCTATACTGAAAGGGCAATCCTTTGCCACTAACGGCCCTCTTATCGAGTTCAAAGTCAACAATAAATACACTTCAGGGGATACACTCACAGCGACAAACAAAAAAGTCGATGTTTCTGTCAAAGTCTGGAGCGCGCCCTGGATTGCAGTGGACGAGGTCAGATTGATCGTGAACGGGGAAAGGAGGATCATCCTCCCAGTCCGAACAGAAAAAGAAACTATTCAGAAATTTGAAGAACCCCCTTTAGGCTTGACTCTTGAGAAGGATTCTTACATCATTGTTGAGGTATTGGGGAAAGAATCTCTCTTTCCTGTGCTCCAGAGAGCTTCCTGGAGTGGTTTTTCCGTCAACGCCACTCTTCCCTACGCGCTGACAAATCCGGTCTTCATCGATATCGACGGAAACGGCAAGTTTGACCCTCCTCTTGTTGAAAAAATCAAGCCCGTCTCCGATACGGGCGCCCCAAAAAAAATGATATCCCGATACTGACTGGAGAAAATTAAAATCCGAATGAATGAAAAGTATTCCTGATATTCACGCTCCCCCGACTGTAAGAGTTCAAAGGGCAACATCTAGAACCCGGACAATCGTCTTTGTTCTGGAAATTGGGCTCATTCTCGCTATTCTTATTGCATGGCTGAGCTCTGAGTCCATCCGGCAAAGCAAGAGCCTGTGGATCCTGTTTTTCTACAATTTTCCTTCGCAATTCTTGATTGCCATCGTTCCTCATGAACCCGTTTTTCTCTACTTCAGTAAATTTTACTCCCCTTTGAGCGTGACCTTTGTGGCCATAGTCGGCACATCCCTGGCAGAGGTTCTCAACTATTCTGTCTTCAAATACGTCGGAGATCTTAAGCCTGTCCAAAACGTACACACCAGTAAAATGGTCAATAAATTGATCAGCCTCTTCAATAAGGCTCCCTTCGCGGCTCTCCTCGTCGCAGGATTCACTCCTGTGCCTTTTTATCCTTTCCGTTTTTTAGTTGTTCTCGCTCGCTATCCCCTGCTCAAATACATTTTGGCTATTGTCCTGTCCAGAACTCCTCGTTTCTATCTTCTTGCACTCTTCGGGTACACGATTAAAATTCCGGATTATTTACTGCCTGTTATTTTTATTATACTCACCATACCCTTTAGTTATCCCATGATTAAAAGCTTTTTGACAAACAAAAGGAATAAAAGCGATGGCTCGTAAAGCTTTGGTGACTGGCGGGACCGGTTTTATCGGAAGCCACCTCGTTCAAACATTGGTTTCTCAGAACTGGGATGTCACCTGTCTCGTCCGGCCGACGAGCCGAACAGGCTTTCTCAAAAAATTCTCTGTGAATTTTGTCATTCACGAGACTGATGACCAGGGAAGCCTGGAGAGCGCTGTCAAAGGTCAGGATTATATCTTTCATCTTGCCGGGAGAATCCGTCCGACTAGCCGGGCAAACTACGATAAGGCGAATCATCAACTGACCAGAAATCTGGTCGAGGCATGCCTCAGTCAAAATCCCGGGATCAGCCGCTTTGTCTACGTCTCTTCGATCGCAGCTGCCGGGCCCTCTTTTTCCGGCCAATACTCAGTCGAGAGCCAGCCTCCCTCTCCCGCCTCTGAGTACGGACGCACCAAACTCAAAGGAGAAATGGCTGTTCAAGACGCCTGGGATACCCTCCCCGCCACCATCATCCGCCCTCCAAACGTCTACGGACCCAGACAGCAGGAAACCGAGCTTCTGATTAAATTGATCAGCAAAAGAATTGTTCCCATCCTGAAAGAAAGAGGGGAGACGACCAGCCTCATCTACATCAGGGACCTTGTGGAAGGCATTCTCCAGGCGGCTTTATCCCCCAAGACTCAAAAGCAGATCTATTATTTGACGGACGGAAAAGGATACTCATGGCGGGAATTGATCCTCACCATAAAAAAACATGTCCTGGGAAACTCTCTCTTTTTTCCACTCCACGAGGAAGCCATCCTCTTCGCGGCTTTAATGACCGATGTTGTCATGGCCACTGGGCTCGTGAAGGTCTTTTTCGGGCGGAAGGTCTGGGAAGCCATGGTTCAAACGCCCTGGCTCTTCTCCACATCCAAGGCAGAAAAAGAGTTCGGGTTCCACACCCGCTACACACTGGAAGAGGGCATCAAAGAAACAGTGAATTACTATGGGGTCGCGTCTTAACATTTAACATTTCTCAAAAAACCATTAATTAAAGGGGTCGCATCTTAACATTTAACATTTCTTAAAAAACCCTTAATTAAAGGGGTCGCATCTCAACATTCGACATTTTACCCCCGCCCCTATTTTTCCAAAACTAGGTAATGGGGCCACATCTTAACATTTGACATTTCTCAAATAGCCTTTAGTCCAAAGGACCTTTTCTTGATGCGCAGTTTTAGAAAGAAGGGAATATGTTGAAACGGTAAATGTTAAGATGCGACCTCTTTCTTGAATGGAAGATGTTGAAATGTTAAATGTTAAGACGCGACCCCTTTAATGTTGAGATGCGACCCCATATTTTGACTTAGACAGAGTGAGATGCTATAAGTAGTAACTCTATGTCCAAAGTGAACAAAAACACCTTTTCTCCTGAGGAAGCCATCTGCATTGTCAATCCTACAGCCGCACGCAACAAGTGGAAGAGAAGGAAGAGACTCAGGGAAAACATAAAGAATAAGCTTCAGTGCAAGATCATCGATATCTATCTGGAAAAGGAAAACATCATAGAAACGGCCAGAAAACAGAGTCTGGAGCGCAAAATCATAGTGGCCGCTGGTGGAGATGGAACCATCGCTCACATCATTCAAGGCATCATTGACAGCGGCAGAGCCGATGAAATCCGTCTTGGCATCATCACCTTCGGCAGTGGAAACGCGTTCCGAAAATCCCTTGGCATCCCGAAAAATCCGAAAAAAGCCATGAAGGTTCTTTTTAAAGGGGAAGCAAGAAAAATCGATCTGATCGACATTGAGGGAAAAATGGCGGGATTTGCCAGCGTCGGCGCCACGGCTGAAGTGAGTCAGAAAAAGCTTCAGCACAAGATTCCTGGACTTCTCGGTCATCTCCTGGCTTCAAGGATTATGGTGAATTTACCTAAAAATGAGTATGAAATCGAGCTCTTCGATGGAGTCACGGATAATGGAGAACACTTTGAAAAAAAATCTTTGAATGTGCGCCTTTTTGAGTGTGTCATCGGAAAAACAAGATACTTCGGTTACAGCTGGAAGGCCGCTCCTCAAGCCAGGATAGACGACGGGTATCTGGACATCACTCTCTTTGAGACAGGTTGGCTCAAGTACCTTATCATTTTTCCCCTCAATTACCTCGGTCTTTTCCAGAAAACACAAAAGCATTTCAAAGCGAAAAAACTCGTTATCCGGGGTGAGGACCTCCCTGTGCAGTACAACGGGGAATTTCTCGACCATAAAGATGAAATCACCTTTAAGGTGCGTCAGCAAGTCCTGAAAGTAATCAGCTAAAGGGGTCGCGTCTTAACATTTAACATTTCTCAAATAGCCCTTAGTCCAAACTTTATATGCAGTTTTAGAAAGAAGGAAACATGTTGAAAGGAAATGTTAAATGTTAAGATGCGACCCCTTTTTTGAACGGAAGATGTTGAAATGTTAAATGTTAAGACGCGACCCCTTTTGACTTTTGATTATTGTCGGGCTTTGGCCACAATGTTCTTCACATCCTCGAGCATTGTTGGCGCATGGTACACAAATCCGTCCTTAATCGTCCATTTGACTCCGCCTCTGCGAATCAGCTTGCCCTCTTTTAAGTCCTGAACGCCCGTCGGGTACAGATACTTGAAATTTTCCAGCGGGTTTTCATCCACAAGAATAAGGTCGGCCAGGTAGCCTTGGCGGACCCGGCCCAGCTTGTTTTCTTTACCCAGGATTCTGGCATTGTTGCCCGTGGCATGCATGAGGACGTCGATTGGATGAAACCCGGCCTCCTGATGAAGCTCCAGCTCCCGGATGAGGCTGAATCCATAAAGCATGTAGATGTACCCGGCATCCTCGCCAACGCCGACAACTCCGCCCATGTCGGCAAACCTCCGAACTGCCCGCATCCAGATCCTGTAGTTCTCTCGCCAGAAAATCTCGTCAGTCGTGCTCCAGTTCCAGTGATAAGATCCGTGAAAGGCCGGATTGGGCTTGAAGTATTTCTCCACAGCCGGATGGAGATAATCCCTGAACCATGGTTGACCCAGAGCACGAAGCAGGTCACGGTTGGCCTCGTAGATCACGAATGTCGGGCACCAGGCCACTCCTTTCTCGACTAATGTCTGGAGCACTTTCACGAGCTTCTTCGGGTCAGCTTCCCGCCAGAGTCGGCCAGCATACCGGAAACGATCAACTTCATTGCTGTAATTGTACCAGTGGGGAAATTTCTGTGACCCGCGGAGAGCGGCATCGGGCACGCCGTACCAGTGTTCTATCGAAGTGACACCAAAAGCCGCGTCATCCCAGGCATCCGTTTCCTCCACACCCACATGATGGGCCACTCTGAATCCCAGCTTGTGCGCTTCGTCCATGGCCGCCTCCATGATATCCCTGTCCATGCCAAAGATCTTCACCCCGTCTCCGCCGCGTTTCTTTATCTCCTGGACGCTCCTTCTGGCCTCCTCAGGAGTTCTCCCCCCGGCTCTCATGTAGAGGAAAATCCGGGGAGCGGCAATCGATCCTTCCTGGCTTTTTTTGCGCTCTTCGATGGTTTTTCGGGTGTTGCTTCCCACATCCCGAATCGATGTGATGCCGCAGGCGAGCCAGAGTTTATACAGATATTCGAAAGGAAGGGGCTGGCCCGCACGGCTGTCATGGATATGGGCATGCAAATTGATGAGCCCTGGAAGAAGATACATGCCCGTTCCGTCGATGACGTGTTCCTCTTTCTGGTAGGGATCCCCACTCCTGGCTGATCCACGAACAGACTGAATCATGTTTCCCTCGATGATGACATCCAGAGGCCCTCTGGGTGGCGTTCCTTTTCCGTCGATAACGATGACATTCCTGATGACCAGCCTGTCATAGCGTTTTCCGCTTTCCACTCCTCTGGTTTCTGCGCTCAGCCCTTGGAAGAGCATAAAGCAGAACAAAACAACCGATAGGGCTTTATAAGATCTTTTCACATTCTCCTCCTTCTGTGAGATTCATCTTTTTCACCCCATAAAATCACATTTTCATGGGATGACAACATCCCTCCAAATTCCGTATATTCTAAGTGAAAAAAAACGAGTCTTTCCATTAATACTAAATATCGCAGGCTGGGTCTATAAAAAATAGAAAAAAAATGGTAGTCTTACGAGTCATGTTCAAAAGGAAAATTTCACTTTCTTTTCTCCTCTTCTTTGTGGCCGGACATGTTTTCGTGTATTCATTCGACCTCGAGACATTCGGGTATTATGAGAACCGGTTTTTTATACTGGGGAGCGGCCAGTTGAGTTTACAAAATATCAGCGAAAATTTTTCCCTTGGCGATTACAACCGCCTCCGTCTTCAATTCAGGTCTTCTGTATCAGAGAATATCTCCTTGAATCTCGCTGTGGATCTTTTCACCTTCCACGGGATTATCCGCAGCCCTTTGGGAGTGTATGAAAGCACAGAACAATCAGATGCCACGTATACTCAACTGGACAGAGCGTATATCGATCTTTATTTTCCCGGATTC
>JASFPJ010000066.1:0-12812 GCA_050116035.1 Candidatus Aminicenantota bacterium
ATGAAAGGTTGAGATTGCCGCGCTTCGCTCGCAATGACACCATTCAGGTTGAGATTGCCGCGCTTCGCTCGCAATGATATCCATCACAACAACAGGGAAAAACTCCATTTTCAATCGAATAAATGGCTTGAAAAAAGAGTATGTTAAATATGAAGAATCTACTCTTTCTCTTCTTTATCTCAGAGTAAAGCTATGTTATCATAACTGCATTCAATCCAATGCAAGGAGGTTTATATGAGTAATGATCTTCCAAATCTGGAAATTAAACTCCCCAAAATCAAAACAGGAGTCATCAAACTCATTGTCGTGGCAGTAATTATTCTCATCCTTCTCGCTGGTTCAGTCTACCAGATAAGACCAGAAGAAATAGGTGTTATCCTCCGGTTCGGCAAGTTTGTCAGAACGACAGATCCCGGTCTTCATGTCAAGATTCCTCTGGGAATAGAGCGGCTGAGGAAAGTTCCTGTTCAAAGACAGCTCAAAATGGAGTTTGGATTCAGGACCATCGAACCTGGAATCCGGACTGAGTACAGAGTCACTTCCGAATCCCTGAGAGAAGCCGTGATGCTCACGGGTGACTTAAACGTGGCTGTGGTCGAATGGATCGTCCAGTACAAAATCAAAGATGCCTACAAATACTTGTTCAAAATCAGGGATGTGGACAGCACCTTCCGCTACATGAACGAAGCTGTGGTGAGAAAGGTTGTCGGAGACAATTCAGTAGACGAAGTGATCACCGTCGGCAGAGCCAGAATCGAATCAGAAGCCAAAGAAGAGCTACAGAACCTTTGCGACCTGTATGAAATCGGCATCGAAGTCAATCAGCTCAAACTCCAGGATGTCAATCCCCCTGACCCGGTCAAGCCATCTTTTAACGAGGTGAACGAGGCTCTTCAGGAGAAAGAGAGAAAAATCAACGAAGCTTACTCAGAATACAACAAGGAAATCCCAAAAGCTAAGGGTGAAGCCGAACAAATGATCAGAGGTGCTGAGGGGTACGCGATGGAGCGGGTGAACAGAGCTCAGGGAGACGCCAACCGATTCAAAAACATTTACAGAGAATATGCTCGGGCTCCTCTGGTGACGCGAAAGCGGCTCTACCTTGAGACCATCATGGAAATTCTTCCTAAGATCAGTAAAAAGATTATCTTTGACGAGAAGCAGAAAAACATCTTGCCCTTGTTGAACCTGGGAGAGGAGGTGAAAAAATGACCAAGCCAACAGTCAATATTCTCATTGGAATTCTGGTTTTCCTCATCATCATCGTTCTCCTCAATTCTTTCTATGTCGTCTCAGAAACCAATCAGGTGATCATTACACAGTTCGGAGAACCCATCGGAGATGCCATCACCAAACCAGGGCTACACATGAAAGTTCCCTTCATCCAAAAGGCCAATTACTTCGAGAAGCGCTGGTTGGAATGGGATGGAGATGCCAACGAAATCCCGACCAAGGACAAAAAATACATTTGGGTGGACACCTATGCCCGTTGGAGAATCAGCAATCCCCTGGTTTTTTTCCAGCGACTGAGAGATGAAAGAAATGCGCAATCGAGAATTGATGATATCATAGACGGTGAGACAAGAAATGCTGTGGCCAACTATGATTTAATCGAGATTGTCCGTTCTTCAAACCGCGAATTCGAACTCACAGAAGAATTGGTTGAACTTGACATCGCTTCTGCCATTCCCAAAATCAATACCGGCCGGGAACAGATTGCTCAGATCATCCTGGAAAAATCTTCTGAAATCACCCCAGAATTTGGAGTCGAACTCAAAGACGTCAGAATTAAAAGAGTCAACTACGTGGAAGAAGTCCAGAGAAAGCAGTTTGACCGGATGATCTCTGAAAGACAGAGAATTGCTGCCAAGTACCGTTCTGAAGGAGACGGAAAAAGTGCTGAGGTCCGCGGCGAAAAAGAGAGGGAACTGAAAAGGATAACATCCGAAGCGTACAGGACTTCCCAGGAAATCAGGGGAAAGGCGGATGCGGAAGCCACAAAAATCTATGCACAAGCCTATAACCTCGATCCGGAATTCTACCAATTCATGAAGACTCTGGAGACTTACATCGCCAGCCTGGATAAAGAGACTTGGATGCTGCTCTCCACAGACGCCGAATTCCTCAAATACCTGAAAAGTTCGAGTAAGAGGTAAAATAAGCCGTCGATAACTCAGGAAAGAGACAGTTCATCCAGCGATTCAATTAAAGCAGGTAACAACAGGTAAAAAAATTATTGAATAGAAGGAGGAATTGGTACCCCCATCCAGACTATTGTGTCAGAATCTGAGTCAATCTTTCCATAGAGAGGTTGCTGCCTGTGAGTATGAGCGCTACTTTCTTCCCTTTCAGCCTGTCTTTTATCTTAAGGGCAGCCGCTAGAGGTGCCGACCCAGCTTCCTCGGATAAATTCCTGATCAGCTCGAGATAATGAAGAATAGCCTGGACCATTTCTTCTTCTGAAACGAGTATAAAATCTGACAGGAAATCCTGCAGGATTTCCTGGGTCAATTCATACCCCATCTTTGTCATCAATCCCTCAGCCGCGGTTTCCATCTTATCGATGACAATCTTCTTATTCTTCCAGGAGAGATAAGCTGCAGGGGCTTTTTCTGCCTGGACGCCTATAACCTCGGTCTTCGGGCTCACTGCTTCCTTGACCAGGCAGCATCCCGAAGCACCGCTTCCTCCTCCAACAGGAACGATAACTGCATCCAATGATGGGCAGTCTTCGAATATCTCCAGAGCATATGTAGCCACTCCTGCAATCAGATATGGCTCATTGGCTGGATGAACAAACCGCGCGTCCCTTTCTCCGGCAAGCTTTTCGGCATACTCTTTGGATTCTTCAAAAATACGCCCGAAAAAAACGATGTTTGCTCCAATGGCTTTTATGGCTTTCACTTTGAGCGGATTCGACTTTTCAGGCATCACAACAGTCGCCGGGACTCCAAAAAGTTTCGAGGCATAGGCGATGGAAAGAGCATGGTTTCCGGTTGAGGCGGTCACCACTCCCCTCTCTTTCTGTTCACGATTCAAGCTGTGAATCAGGTTGATTCCTCCTCTGGTCTTGAAGGCGCCTGTGGGCAGAAAATTTTCATGCTTGATGTAGACCTTTGCGTCCAACAACTGGTTTATCTGCGGGTATGAATACAGTGGAGTCCGTGGGAGGAACTCCTTAATCAAACTCCTAGCTTCCAAAACGTCCTGGAATGTGGGTCTCTCTTGTTTCATCGCTACCACCTTGTAATCATTCTACACATCCAACTCTTCCTGCGAAATGAAAGATGTGAGCCAATGTCCAGACGCGGTCACCAGTGATGGCTCTTCTAGGCTCAGCTAGCAAAAGAGTAAAATCTTACTCTTTCAGAAAATCGACTAATTTGAATTTATTCGGAAAGAGAGCTGGTGTTCCTCCTGTATGAATAAAAATGATATTGTCTTCTTTCTTAAGAAAGCCCTTTTTAACGAGATCTATCAGACCGGTCAAGGCTTTCCCTGTATAAACGGGATCAAGGAAAATTCCTTCCTGATTCGACATGAACCGCAGAGCTTCAGCCACATCCTTATCCATGACTCCATAGCCTTCCTTTATATACTCATCAAACACAACAATATCTTCCTTTTTAACCGCAATCTCCAAGCCCAAAGCCTGCATAGTGTCCTGAGCAATTGTCAACACTTCTTCTCCGACTGACTCCTTGTCATCCGAAACTGAAATCCCCAGAATTTTAACGTCGTTTTTTAATGCTTTTGCACCGACAACCAGACCGGCCTGTGTACCACAGGATCCTGTTGCATGAAGGATGTGACTGATACTCAAATCCTGTTCCTCAGCCTGTTCCAGGATTTCTGCGAACGCGTTGACATAACTGATGGCTCCTAAAGGTTTCTCCATCGAGCCGCCGACCATCGAACCCCCTATCGGGGCAACATAAGATGTGTTTCCCTTTTCTTTGAATTCGTTCTCCACTTCTTCGATTATTCCCCTCACATCGTCTAACCTTAACACCTTGCCTGCTTCGGCTTCTCTTATTCTGACATCCGCATCAAGGATGAAATCCAAGAGCAGGTTTCCGTCGTATTCTTCTGGAAGCTCGTATGTTTTGAACAGAAGAAGAATCGGCTTTATTCCGAATTTTCTGGCCACTGCAGCCGTCTGGAGACACCAGTTGGACTGCACCGCTGCCCAGGTGATAATCACATCCGCATTCTTATCCAAGGCATCCTGAATGATGAATTCTAACTTCCGCGATTTGTTGCCACCGAAAGCCAGGCCAGTCAGGTCATCCCGCTTGATGAAAATGTTCGGTCCTCCAAGAGCCTGGGAAAGATTTTCCAATCTCTGTAAGGGAGTGGG
Source organism: Candidatus Aminicenantota bacterium (assembly GCA_050116035.1). Classification (GTDB taxonomy): domain Bacteria; phylum Acidobacteriota; class Aminicenantia; order Aminicenantales; family Aminicenantaceae; genus SOIA01. Next base: position 4,361 of record JASFPJ010000066.1, read on the forward strand.
CAGAGGGATCAGGTTCTTTTTCGGAAAAGAGTGAATTTTCTTCTTGATCTCAGGGATTGATAAGACCGCCACTTTTTTTTACCTCTGAAGGATTTATTTTATACCAGAAACGGGAGTTTAAATCAAAAGACTATGGGAACAAGATGTATCCTTGGAACGATAAAAGCATAACAATGGGGATGTTCCCTCCGGAAAAAGGGGTCAGGTGTTTATGCTCACTAATCAGGTAACTCTCTTGGTAATGATATTGAAGTCAAAAGTGTCATTGTGAGCGAAGCGTGGCAATCTCACTCACAAGTCATTGCGAGGAACGAAGTGACGTGGCCATCCCATATGAAGAAAATGAGAAATTCCTTTTTACGAGATTGCCACGCTTTGTTCGCAATGACATTATAAAAACGTTACCGAATTACTGAGCGAGTACAACTGGCCCCTTTTTGGTTTATAGGCTTTTCCAGGCTTTTTTCAGCTCCATTGCTTTTTCTATTGCCCAGGTTCGGATTCTGTCTCCATACAGATAAAAAATGGGGATGGCCACCAGAATAAAAATCGTGGAGCTGATGAGTCCCCCGACCGCGGAGAGAGCCAGCGATGACCAGATATGTCTTCTTCCCTCTTCGACCTGGAGGAGAACCATGGGCAGCATCCCCAGGACAGTCGTGCTCGTGGTCAGGAAAATCGGCCTGACTCTTTCTCTCGCCCCTTTCAGAACAGCATCAAGAAGGGAGAGGCCATCCTTTCGTCGTAAATTGATATGATCAACCAGCAGGATAGAATTGTTAACCACAATCCCCCCGAGCAGGATGACACCGATATAGGCTGCAGAATCAAATGTGTAGTCGGCAATGACAAAAGCCACAAACACTCCGATCAGCGCCAGGGGCACAGCCATGAGGATGAAAAAGGGATGAATAAAGGATTCATACAGAGACGCCAGGATCATGTAGATGATGATGAGGGAAAAGATGATAGCAAATATGATCTGCTTCTCTTCTTCCTCTGTCATCCGCCATTCTTGTTCTAAACTGGCAGAGAAGCCTGGAGGCAGATCGAGCTTCGAAAAAATGGCTTCTTTGAACCTCTGTCCGGCCTTTGCCGGCCCTCTAAACTCCCACATCAGGGTCTGCTTGAACTGCTGGTTCTCCCTGTCTATGGAGCCGGCCACAGGCCTCTCCTCCAGGGTGGAGACATCTTTTAGCCTCAGAAATTCTCCTGATCGAGTCCGGATGAGTGTATCCTGAAGCTTCTTCAAATCCGTCTCGTCCGCTTCAGGAAATTTCATGGAAATCTCCATCTCTTTTCCGCTGATCTTTATGGGCAGCTTTCGCACCCTTCCACTTATATAAGGTGAGATCTGACTGTAAAGGTACCAAAGGTCAATATCGTACTTCCCTAACGTTTCTTTATCTATCTTTAATATGTATTCGAAAGTATCCAGCCCCCATCCCCACCCATACAGGTTAGATACAACTCTAGTATCCTTGATCCGGGGATTCCTTTTCAGTGTTCGATCGAGAGCGGATGTAATATCGCCTAATTTTTTAAAATTGTAGCCAAAAAATGCTATGCGCGAGTCCCACATAGGACCCGAACTCATGGATGTCGAGTAACTCTGTGGATCAAATCCGTACACTCCCACGCTTATCCCCGCAAAATTCGTGGCTATCTGAATCAACTCTTCTTTAAGAGCATAAGGCCGGTAGGAGAATTCTATTTCAGGGGGGAAAGTGATACTGATGTACGCCCTTTCAGGGAATATCTGAGTCTCCATATTTTTCTCATATTTCTTCTCTAAGACCTTTTCTTCGAATTTATTAATGACCTCATCTGTTCTCTCAATAGGCGTTCCAGGAGGCATTGTGATGTACACACGGAGCCTCTGTTCTGTCCACCCTCCCCACCAGTCTCCGACCGAAACCTCATCCTTGAACCATTTGTAGCTCCCGTAAAACGCAAAAACGATAACAAGAATAACAATGACGGGATGGCGGAGAAGAACCCTCAAGCCCTTCTCATAGGTGTCCCGAAACTTTTCCTTTCTTTCCTTCTTGCCCTTTTTCAGCAATCTGGGACTCAATGCCGGAATCAGCGAAAATGAGACCAGCAAAGAAGCGGCCAAAGCCGAGGCGATGACGATAGCCAGGGGCAGGTAAAAAAGTTGCAGACGGCCAGTGAAATAAGCGAAAGAAAAGAAAACGCTCATCGTGGTCAGAGTCGCAGCCAGGACCGGAAGGAAGACTTCTTTTGAACCCTTGATGGCCGCCTCGACAGGGGAAGCTCCTTTTTCTCTGTATCGCAGGACATTCTCAAAGACGACGATGGAGTTGTCCACAAAAAGGCCAAAGCCTAATGCTAAACCTCCCAGAGTCAGGATGTTTATCGAAATCTTCAGGAAATAAATAAGGTTAAAAGTGATCAAGACGGAAAAAGCGATGGAGGAGAGGACTAGGAGAGAAGGCTTAAAATTTCTCAAGATTAAAAAAACAAGGATAAAAATGACAATAAGGACGATTCCCACGATGAAATAAAGATGTCTCAGGTTCTTCTTGATATCTTCACTCTGGTCAGTCACTGTCCTGAAGACCAGGTCTTGAGGCAGTCCGCGTTTGACCTCTTCCAGTTTCGTCTTGACCGCTTTCGCTATTTTTAAGGTACTCGTTCCGGCTTCTTTCCATACGGTCAATGAGATCGTGGGCTGTCCGTTTATTCTGTTGATCCGGTATACCTCATCATACGACGGGTAAGCTCGAGCCACATCCTTTAATTTGACCGGATTCCCCCCGGAGTACATGACGATTGTTTCGCCCAGCTCCCTTATGTTCTTGATCGATGTAGAAATCTTGAATATGAATTCCTGGCTTCCTTTCTGAATCTTTCCGACAGGAAAGGTCAGATTCCTGTTACTCAAGGCCTGAAAGATCAGGCCAGGATGGATGTTCAAAGCTTTAAGCTTATCCTTATCCAGTGCGATTTTAATCACAGGGTCAGAGCCCCCTGTGACCATCACGTCAGACACTCCCTTTACCGAGCCAACACCAAATTCAATCCTTTCTTTGACCAACTCTCTCAGTTTGTGAAGAGTGTAATCCCCGGAAATAGAATAGTTGAGGAAAGGATCTTCTCTGAATTCTTCAGGGACATAGGGTTGGACGTTAGGAGGTTCGACTCCGTATGGAAGGTCATCCTTTATCCTGGATATTTCTTCTCGAAGAGCCAGTGTGGCAAACTCCATGTTGGTTTTGGGGTCAAAATCCAGATTAATCGTTGAGCTGCTGATTCGAGAGGAAGAAGTGATCTTTGTCACTCCTTTGACTCTGGAAGCCACTTCTTCCAGAGGTGCGGTGACCTGAGCCTGTATGATTTCCGGGGGCACGCCACTCCAGCGCGTAGAGATACTCACTCGCGGATAATCCTCCTTGGGCATGAATTCAAAGGGAAGGTTGAGAAACGAGTAGATACCCAGAAGGAGGATAGCGACAAAAAAAGTGGCGGTGGCGATCGGTCGTTCAATGAATATTTTCATGCTTTAACCCGAGACTCTTTTTTCTCCGCCAGCTCGTAGGCCACAGGAATCAAGATCAAAGTCAGGAACGTAGCCAACATGAGCCCTCCTATGACCGAAATGGCCAGGGGCTGCTGGAGCTCAGCGCCCCTTCCTATTCCCAGAGACATGGGAAAAAGGCCAAAGGCGGTTGTGACCGTGGTCATCAATATCGGCCTGAGCCTCACCCGGCTGGCTTCCAGGATGGCTTCCCTCCTGTTCAATCCTCTTTTTCTGAGCTGGTTGGTGTAGTCTATTTTCACGATCGCGTCGTTGACCACAATCCCCGCTAAAACCACCATCCCGATCACAGAAATCACGCTGAGGGTTTGGCCGGTCAAATACAGGGCCCAGATTGCACCTGTGAGTCCCATGGGAAGAGTGAACAGAATCAAGAAGGGATGGACCAGAGATTCGAACTGAGCGGCCATGATCATGTACACAAGGAGGACAGCCAGGCAAAAAGCAAAAATCAGACTCCTGAAAGAACGGCTCATCTCTTCCTGTTCTCCACTGAAGACAATCCTGTAACCGAAAGGCAGCGAAAGTTCGTCGATCTTTCCTTGAATCTCCGGCACCACCTGGCTTATTTTTGTCCCGCGAAGGTTGGCCGTTACGACAACTTCTCTCTGTTGATTTTCTCTCCGGATCTCCTTCGGTCCTCTGACCATATCATAGGAAACAAGCTCCCTTAAAGGAATAGCCGTTCCTTGAAAGAAAATCTGTTCATCCAACAGCGTCTCGATATTTCCTCTTGTCTTTTCATCCATCCGAACCAGGATATCAAATTTTTTCTCTAATTGTTTAAATTGAGAAGCGAGATTCCCTCTAACTGCATTCACGAGGTAGATGCTTATAGTTTGCGGAGGGATTCGGTATCTCTCGACTGCATCCTTCTTTATCTGGATTAAAAACTCAGGTTTTCCTTCTTCGACATTGGTGTTTATATCCGCAATCCCCCTGATATCCCTCAGCTTTATGACTAGCTCCTCAGCTATTGTTGTTAGCCGGTTGAGGTCGTCTCCTTTGATTTTTAATCCAATCTCTGCCGTTGAAAAAGCCAGGAACTGAACCAGTGTGGATTGTTCTTTGACGATGGAGAAACTAAGATCAGGATACTCCTCCAGTCTCTCTCTAAGGGCTTCGATCGTACTATCCATTTGAGAGACCTGATGAAGCTCCACATGAATCTGTGCCGAATTCTGGGAAACATCAGGATTAAGACTCTCCATTCCACTCACGACACCAATTTGTGAAAAATGTTCATCGACAGAATCCTGGTTTCCCAACCAATTTTCGATCACGGAGACAACTCCCACGGTCTGCTCGAGTGAGTAATCCACTGGAGTTCTTAAGTTCAACTCAAACGAAGAAGCCTCCGGCTTAGGCATGAGTTCCCTGGGGATTTGAGTCGCCAGGAGCCCCGTCAGGATTAAAAATGCGAATGAGCCGGCCAGGACCTTTCCTTTATTATCCAGACTCCAGACGAGAAATTGATGGTATCGATTGGCGAATTTTTGGTAAACAGAATTAAATCCTCTAAAAACATGCTTGAAAACATACCGTAAAGGTACGCTCAGGTAATGAACAATCAAAAGGAAGAGCTGCAGGAAAAAACTGACAATGAAGTTAAGGGCTAGATAAATGCCTTTAAACGCATACTTCAGCAGCCATCTCAATCCTTTATAAGCCCACACAAACGGATAGAGAAGAAACATAAATTTAGATTTCTTCCCGAGAGCCCTCTTCTCTCCTTCTGTTTCCTTAATATCTTTTCCCTCTGACTTTTTTTCAAAGTCGAATTTCCTGGAGGCCAGCATGGGCAGCAGAGTCAGAGAAACAACAAGAGAGGAAAGGAGCGCAAAGGTCACAGTTAGCGCCTGGTCTCTGAACAACTGCCCGGCCACTCCATGAACATAGATAACAGGGAGAAACACGGATATTGTGGTCAAGGTAGAAGCGGTGACAGCCATGCCCACTTCTTTGGTGCCGACGAATGCGGCATCGATAAGACTCTTTCCGAGGGTTGTATGCCTGAAAATACTCTCTGAGACAACTATAGAATTATCGACCAACATTCCAACCCCGAGCGCCAGCCCGCCCAATGACATGATGTTCAATGTCACGTCCCTGAAGAAAAGAAGGTTAAACGTGGCTATGATGGCAATGGGAATGACTACTGCGATGATGACAGGTGTTTTCAAATCCTGAAGGAAGATAAACAAAATAAAAAACGCCAGTATTCCTCCGAAGATTATCGACTTGAGGACTGAAGAAATGGCATCTTCAATGTATTTCGCCTGCTCCGTGACAACCTGGAGCTCCACTCCTGGATTCTCCTTCCTGATCTCTTCAAGAACTTCGTGAGCAATCCGTGTGACCTCGACCGTGTTGGCCCCTGATTCCTTCCGGACGAGAATCCCGATGCTCTCATTCCCATTGAGCTTGGTGACCCCTTGCCGTTCTTTAATAGAATCATTGATCTGAGCGACATCCCTGAGCCGAATGATTCCTCTCTCTTCGGTCGTTTTCAGGCTGATATTCTCAATCTCGCTCAAGACTTCAAATTCCCCCACAACTCGAAGCGGGTATTTGAACCGGCCTTTCCTGATCTGTCCGCCTTGAAGATTCTGGTTAAAATCGTCGATTCTATTGGAAATCTGTTCTATGGTCAGACCGTACAGTGCAATAAGCTTGGGATCCACCTCAATCTGGATTTCTCTCTCCACTCCTCCAGCGATCTCCGCTGAGCCGATTCCCTCTATCTGCTCCAGGCGAGGCTTGACCAATTCCTCTGAAAACTCCTTAAGCTCAAGGAGGGACCTCTCACCGGAAACAGCCAGAATCATTATGGGTTTGCTCTGCGGATCCAAAGGGATGATCGTCGGGTCCTCGGCATCCTCAGGGATTGGCGCGCCATCAAGCTTTTCCCGGGTGTGCAGCATGGCAAAATCCATATCCGTTCCCCAACTAAACTCGAGCGTCATGTAGGATTGTTCTTCTTCAGAAACAGATTCTACCCTGCGCAATCCGGGAATACGGCTCACAGCCGATTCAAGCGGTTGGGTCACGAAGGTCTCAATCTCTTCCGGAGCCACTCCAGGATACCGTGTGATAACGGAGAGCCGGGGGTAACTGATATCCGGCAGCAGGTCCACACTCAACTCTCTCAAAGAAACAAAGCCAAGAAGGATAATCGCGAGAAAAAACATTAAAGTCGTCACGGGTCTCTTAACAGTGATTTGAGTTATTTTCATTTTTTTAACCTAACTTTACTGTGTGTTTATGGGAAAAATGAAGCACCCATGGATTTGGTATGTCTTTTTCACACTCAAGTGTACTAACTCGTATCTTTCTCCCTGTTTATTTTCTATTATAAAAGCTATCTCATCTAAAGACAATCTCATCTAATTATGAACATCGCCGAGAGTCATAAGTTGAATATGACTCTCTTTGGCTTTTTAGAAATCAAAATCCCTGAATTTGAGTTTTTTAGTCCTGAGGTTGACTCCCATGAGCTGCTCCAGCTTTGCGACGGATAATTTGTAATTGATAATGGCTCTGATCTCACTCACTCTTGCACTGGCCATCCTGCTCCGGTATTCAAAAAGCCACTGACTGGAGAGAGTTCCCAATCTATATCTCTCTTCCCCTGCCATAAGCCGTTTCTCTGTCAACTCTCTGTATCGAGCCGCAGTTTCCAGCCCTTTCTCATAGTTCTTCAGGTCTTTAAATGCATCCATAAGCTCGTAATATATATTGTTTAACAACCTCTCTTTTTCCAATAACTTCTTCTCTTTAGATATTCTGGCCTCTGCCAGACTGGCCCGTGAAAATATATTCTCAAGAGGTAGAGTAAAATCTAGAGAGATTCGCCAATTATCATATTTTAGCCCAAATATATCATTCCAGTATTCGCTCCTGTCACCTTTTTCTACGCCTATTCTTATTCCAGTATATGGGTCATCGTTCAAATAAAGAACTCTATCCCCAGACTGCCCGGGATAATATATCTGGAACCGCAGATTGACCTCGGGAAGAAGCTGATTCTTAAAATAACTTACATCGATGTTGCTGTTTTCAATCTCTTTTTGTTTGGAAGCCATTTCAGGCCTTTCTATTAGAGCAGTCTCCAGGGCTTTTTCAAAGGTTATTTCTTTTTTTTCAACCGTCGGCCTGTCAGTGGGTACAATAGGAGGAAGCGCTCCGGCCTCTTCAACAGGAAGATTCAATATTTTCCTCAGATCATCTTCAGCACTCTGCACCTGCGCTCTATCCGTTATAATCCTGCTTTCCCAGTTCGCAACCTCGGTTTCGGCATCCAGAACGTCTGTGGCGGTCTTGGCCCCGATTCTTGCTGCTTCTTGAGTCCTCTTCAAATACTGAATGCTGTTCTCTAGTGAAGCTTCGTTCACGTTGAGAGATTCAATGGCTGAGACCAGGTTCCAGTAGGCTGCCTCCACATCATAAATTTTCTGGAGAATATTGGTTTTTAATCCATAAAGAGAGATATCTCTTTGATTTCGAGTCTTTTTTATATCTTTTTTAGTTATTTTCGGCCCAAAGTTTTTCAGAAGTGGTTGATTCAAATCAAAGCTTAACATTCCAGAATAGGTTGGATTGATTATAACAAGGTTTTGAGTCGTGTCCCGAATCGAATTTGAAAGCGAAAACGAAAAACTCCCACCAGTAATTACATTTTGTCTTATACTAACTCCGTATATGTTTGTCTTCGTAGTGAACTGAGTTCCTTCAACATACCAGTTGGAAAGTTGATTATCTCGATAATTATTATAATTGAAAGACAATTGAGGAAGTAAGAATTCCTTTGATCTGCGAACGGAAAATTCTTGAATCTCAGGGTTGAAAGCTTCAACAGAAATATCCAAGTTTTTCTCCAGTGCTATCTCC
>JASFPJ010000067.1:0-12734 GCA_050116035.1 Candidatus Aminicenantota bacterium
TCACTTCCCGAATCTCTCTCTCCAGACGATGATACTTCTGCACCGCCTGAGGAGGAATTTCCTTGTTTTCCCTGAGATAGTGCCTGATCTCTCCCAGCGCTCCCTCCATCTCTTCCTGCCTGTTGAGGAGAGCCTTTTCAAACTGAATCCTGATCCTCTGGTACTCTTCCGCATTCTCTAAAACAATCTCCATCTGTTTTGGAGTGAGGTCTAATCCATTTATGAGATTGAGCAGCCTGATTTCTCTCCTCATTTCTTCGGTTTTCTCCAGTTTTTCTTTAGAAAACTCTGGAAGCCCCCATAAAAGGCTTGTCGCAAACAAAAACACCATAATCCCTGAAATGATCGAAACCTTTCCCTTTTCCATTTTGTGCCTCCAATAAATTAGACAAAAAACGGAAGGAATTCTTGGGTTGAAATCCCCAAAAAGGGTGTCAGAAGGAAAGGTCAATCTCTTGGAGAGCCGCCTCGAGGTCTGTTTGAGGCGTCATCAGGATGCCCTTTATCCCCAATTTCTGGGCAGCCTCGATGTTCTCTTCGATATCATCGATAAAAACGCACTCTTTGGCTTCGACTCCTGCCTTCTTCAGGGCTTCATCGTAGATCCGGGGATGGGGTTTCATCGCCCCGACCTCGTAGGAGAGAACATAGGCGTCAAAAATCATGATTTCCGGGAACTTCTTCTTGATGAAACTGAAGCGCATGACGTCTGTGTTCGAGAGCAGAACAAGTCTGTATTTCCCCTTCAGCTTCTTCAGGATTTCCAGAATGGGGGGGTTGAGAGAAAACACATCATTATAGATGGAATAAAAATTATCGTAGTCGAGTTCAGCCTCGAGTATTGTTGTCGCCTGATTATAAAACTCCTCCGCCGTGATTTCTCCTCTATCGAATGCTTTGCGGGGTGACGAATGAGTGGATGCCAGTTCGGCGATTTCTCCGATTGAAAGAGAAGAGTAGTTGGCAATTTTTTCAAAAAAAATAGTGTTATCAAAGTGAATGATTACCCGACCCAAATCGGATAGCACGCAGCGAATCATCGAATTCATCCCATTCCTCTATTCAGCGAAGTACTATATACCAGAAATAAAGACTTATCTCAACCACTCAAATTGACATCGATTTTTTCCTATGGTATAAGCGAGGGATGAATTTAGTCGGTTTGAAGCGAAAAAAACCGGAAAACCGTTTCAGGCCGAAAAATCGCATTCCTTTCCTCAGATTGACTCCAACATTCCGTATATCCGGATTTCCCGACTGAAAGGATAAGACCGTATGACCTCTGAAACCGATAAACAACCGGGTGTTTTTCATCCCTCCAGAGTCCTCTACCGCTTCACAATCCTGATTTTTGTCTCTTCCCTGACCTTCGGCAGCTATTTTGCCTACGATATTGTCAGCGCCATCGCCCCTTCGTTGGTCGAAGAGCTGGGGGCGAGCCGGGGAATCGTCGGCACGTTTTTCACCATGTACAGTATCGGCGCGATCATTGCTGTTCTTTTCGGGGGTATTCTCCTCGACCGGCTGGGAACTCGCAAGGCCAGCATCTCATTTTCCCTCCTCATCCTAATCGGAGCCGTCATAGTCTGGCAGGCCAAAAGCATCCCGGCTTTCTTCTTGGGACGGATTATTTTCGGGGCAGGCTCCGAGCCATTGATCGTTGCTCAAAGCACTATACTGGCCCGTTGGTTCAAGAATAAAGAGCTGGCTCTCTCATTCGGGATCGCACTCACTGTCAGCCGTTTGGGATCTCTGTTCGCCTTCAATACAGGCGAACTGATCACCGGTCATTATGGTGGCTTCCGGTATGCCCTGTTCGCCGCAGTCATCTGCTGCATCATCTCCCTTCTCGCCAACATTGTATACATCATCATGGACCGAAGAGGAGAACGCGCGCTTCAACTTAAGGATGGTTCAGAGGAAAAAATCGTCTTCAAAGATATCAAGGAATTCAAACCGAGTTTCTGGTTCGTAACTCTTCTCTGCGTAACCTTTTATTCTGCAATTTTCCCTTTCACTAACCTCTCGACTGATTTCTTTGCGGAAAAATGGGGCATCGCCCGTTACGCGGAAGCGACAGGAGGATTCCTGAGTCAAGTATTTAATAACCTTTTTCATATGTTCAGTACGGCCGGGGGAATTTCTTCCATCATCATCTTCGCTTCCATGGTCCTCGCCCCGTTTGCCGGCAGTCTGGTGGATAAGATCGGAAAGCGGGCCACCTTGATGATCATCGGCTCGCTGCTCATGATTCCCAGCCATTTGGCCATGGGCCTCACAAAGATCTATCCTGTTCTTCCGATGATCACACTCGGTGCGGCCTTCGTGCTGGTCCCGGCGGCAATGTGGCCGTCTATTCCGCTCATCGTGCGCAAAGAACGCGTGGGCACAGCATTCGGGCTGATGACAGCTATCCAGCTCATCGGCCTTGGCCTGTTTCCGCTTTTGAACGGACTCCTTCGCGATATCACTAAGACCTATACAACCAGTATGATTATGTTTTCTAGCCTGGGCCTCTTCGGACTCTTGTTCGCTCTTCTTTTAAAAAGAGCGGATGCGCGGGAAGGCGGAAAACTGGAGCAACCCTAGACGCCACCGCGTCAATCTATGGCTTGGACAACGGGAATGGAATTCAGGACTTCCGCACAGAAACTGACTCAAATAGTCATGAATAAGGGTTCCCTATTTTTATCAGAAGTCCACTCTAATCATTCATGGATTCCTGGATGAACCGCAGGCTATGAAAATCTGCCCTCACTGCAGCAGCAAAATTCCTGAAGACAAGATATTCTGTCCTCAATGCGGGAAAGAATATTGGATTCCGGAGATGCCAGAAGAAAGGAACCGGGATACAGATCAAGAAGACGAGAGGCCGGGATGCCTCCAAGTCTTTTTCATCCCTCTCATCACCGCTCTTCTTTCAGCCGCATTCTTGATCTCTTGCGGCGTGATCATCAACCTGTTTGCCAATTTTGAAAGCAATCAAGTCAAAATCGCCTGGCTTTTGGGCTCTGTCCTCGCGGGAGTGGCCATATATTTTCTGCTCTCAAAAAAAAGGAACCAGGACAGAAAATAAAGCATAAAATTATCAAAAAGCGTTGATTTGACCTGTTGACAGTGATTCTGTTCTAATAGACGGGATTGTTGAAGGAGAAAATCAATGAGAAAGACATTTTTAATCATTTTATGTGCCGGTCTTTTATGCTTGAGTTTCTGCGCCCAGAAAGAACCGCCCGGGAGATTTTCCTATTCCCCTGAAAAGCCCATCCCGGGGGAGGAAATCACAGTCCAATACCACCCGGAAGGAACAAGCCTTGAGAAGGCAGAGGAGATCTATCTTGTCGCCTACTCCTACACAAAGGGTTCTCCGGAGGCGAAAGATGTCTTGATGACCAAAAAGGGGAAAACCTGGACAGCCACTTTTTCTTCCGATGAAAAGAGCCGGGGAATCCTGATTAAATTCGTCCACGAGGAGGACGTGGACAACAACGAGAAAAACGGCTACGTGATCCCTCTTTATGACAACACGGGAAATCCAGTGCCAGGCGGATTAGCGGGGCTGGCCGAAGCGTTTTCATCCTGGGGAAGATATTTTTTAGATATGGAAGCGGATATGGAATTAGCCTTTTCCTATTTCGAGGAAGAGTTCGGTCTTCATCCCGAACTCAAAAGAGAATACCTCGTTCCCTATCTAACCATAATCGCCGGCATAAAAAGAGAAAACGGAATAGGGATTATTCTGAACGAACTGGATGAACTCGGTGCTCAACGCGACCTGACAGAGGAGGAGTATTCCTTTATTGTCGGCTGGTATACACGACTCAATCAGACAGAAAAAGTCCAAAAGTATTCAGCTGTCATTCGAGATAAGTATCCCCAAGGGAGCTTTGTCCAGGAAGAAAGATTCAGAGAATTTTACACAACAAAAAATGTGGATAATAAAATCTTGCTCCTGGAAAAATTCAAGAGAGATTTCCCAGAAAGTGATTTCATTTCAGCGATGCACATGTACGTCTGTTTCGCTTATCGGGACCGAGGTGAATACATCAGGATCAAGGAATACCTGGAGCAAAATCCTGAAGAAGTCAACTGGAGCCTGTATAACAACCTCGCCTGGGGAATGGCAGAGAAAGACATCGAACTGGGATTGGCCGCGGAATTCGCCGTCAAAGGAGTGGAGCTGGCTCGCGAGGAACGCCAAAATCCAAAAACAGAAAAACCCTCTTATTTGACAGACAGAGAGTGGAAAGAACAGGCCGACATAGGTTTGGGGATGGCACTCGATACTCACGGTTTTATCCTTCTTAAGCTCGACAAAGCCAGAGAGGCTCTCCCTGCGCTTGAAGAGGCGGCTCTTCTCAGCAAAGGGAAAAATCTAGAAATCAACGAACGCTACACAGAAACACTGGTCAAGAGCGGTTCTTTCGAGAAAGCGGTTGAGGCCATCGGAAAATTCATCAAGGATGGACACAGCACATCGAAAATGGAAGACCTGTTTAAACAGGCGTATCTTCAGCACACAGGAAATGAAAAAGAGGCTTCTGAACAACTCCTCAAACTGAAAAAAGTCGCCAGCGAGAAGACACTCGCTGAATTGAAAGAAACGATGCTCGACTCCCCTGCCCCGGATTTCGCCCTTGAAGACCTGGAAGGACAATCCATCTCACTCGCTGACCTCAAAGGAAAAATCGTCATCATTGATTTCTGGGCCACGTGGTGCAGACCATGCATAGAGTCCTTCCCAGGAATGAAGCAAGCCGTTGAAAAATACAGAGACAACGAGACCGTCCGGTTTCTTTTCATCAACTCCTGGGAACGAGTGGAGGACTGGAAAAAGAATGCGACTGATTTTCTGATAAAAAACAACTATCCATTTCATGTGCTCCTGGATACGGAGAATAAAGTCATCACTTCCTTTGGGGTGGAAGGCATTCCAACGAAGTTTGTTATCGATAAAAAGGGGAAAATCCGTTTCAAGAGTGTGGGATTTTCAGGAAGCACGGAACAGCTCGTTGAAGAATTAAGCCAGATGATTGAAATGCTCCGTTAGAGCCACATAACCCCTGTACTCGGAAATAAAACCTTTTCTCTGGATATTGCGCAGGGATTAAAAAAGGATAAAAAAGAGGAGAATGACACTATGAGAAATTTGAAGAAAAACCGCGGATTTTCAACGGTCCTGGCAATTACATTTATTGCTTTTTTATTTATTCTGGTCTTTGGAGGGGCCTTTGCTCTCTATTATTTTAAAGGGAGAAAAATAACGGCAAACGATATTGCATCGGCAGAGAAAATTGCCGCCCTTCATTTCACGGCAAAAGAAAGAAAAATGATGCTGAATGGAGTCAGGAGAACTTCCAGCCGATATGAAAGACTCAGGAATACCTCCATCGACAACCATGTCCCTCCAGCCCTGCTTTTCAATCCGGTTATCCCCGGCATGGAATTTGAAAGAAAACAGGATCCTTTGAAATACACCATTCCCGCAGATATTCAGGTCCCGAGTAACTTTGAGGATCTGGCTTTCTACCCTGTCACCTCCCTCGCTCAATTGATCAAATCCCGCAGGATAACATCCACCGAGCTCACACAGCTCTATCTCAGCCGGCTGAAAAAATACGGGCCTCGACTGGACTGCGTGATCACTTTGACCGAAGAATTAGCCTTAAAACAGGCGAAACGAGCGGATGAAGAAATCGTCTCTGGCAAGTACAGAGGTCCGCTCCACGGCATTCCCTGGGGAGCCAAAGACCTCCTTTCTACCAAAGGGATAAATACCACGTGGGGAGCCATGCCTTATAAAGACCAAGTCATCGATGAAGACGCCACCGTCGTGAGAAGGCTTGAAGAAGCCGGAGCGGTTCTGGTGGCCAAACTATCGATGGGAGCTTTGGCCATGGGTGATGTCTGGTTTGGCGGAAGAACCAAGAATCCCTGGAATCCCGAGCAGGGGTCCAGCGGCTCGTCAGCCGGTTCAGCCGCTGCCACAGCGGCCGGACTGGTCGGTTTCTCCATAGGAACAGAAACCTATGGTTCGATTGTTTCTCCATCCACCAGATGCAACGTGACTGGATTGCGCCCGACTTTTGGCCGAGTGAGCCGGCATGGAGCGATGGCTTTGAGCTGGAGCATGGATAAGATCGGACCCATTTGCCGCACAGTGGAAGACTGCGCCTTGGTCTTTCATGCCATATTTGGCCCGGATGGCAGAGACCTGACCGTGGTCGACTTTCCTTTTAACTGGGATCCCTCCACTGATCTCAAAGATATCCGCATTGGCTACCTGAAAAAAGCCTTTGAGAGAGAGAATGATGACAAGAAAAACAATGAAGCGGCGCTCAAAGTTCTCCGTGGCCTCGGGGCAGAGCTTGTTCCTTTCGACCTTCCGGATTTTCCAGTCAACAACATCTCATTTATTCTGAGAGTGGAAGCCGCGGCCGCATTCGACGAACTCACTCGGAGCAACAGGGACGACCTTCTTGTCAGGCAGACCGGAGGCGCCTGGCCGAATACCTTCCGCCAGGCAAGGCTTATCCCGGCAGTGGAATACATTCAGGCTAACCGCCTCAGGACACTCCTCATGCAGGAAATGGCAGAGAAGATGGAAGGAATCGATGTCTATATCGCACCTCGTCGGGGCGGCACCAATCTTCTTATTACAAACCTGACCGGACATCCGGCTGTCCTCGTCCCCAATGGACATAATGAAAAGGAAGGGCCCACACCCATCTCTTTTATCGGGAATCTTTTTGAGGAGGCCAAAGCTCTTCGCGCAGCTAAAGCTTTTCAGGATGCCACAGGTTTTCATCTCAAACATCCTGACCTGGATAAGAATCTTTGAAAGTATGATTGTGAATTTTTAGAGTCGAAGATTCACTTCATTTTGAATTAAACCTGAGGAGTGCGAACCAATCAGAAAAGACCCGCATAAAGAACATCTGCATGAAAAAGCTCAGATGTCTGTGATCTGATTCTCCATGCGACCGTGTCTTTTATTGTCAAGTAAAACCAGAGTCTCTCGAAAAGCCTTAACTTTTTAGTGTAAAAAAGAGCCGAATTTGACATATTATCCACTAAGATTGTACCGATTTCTTGGTTATCCTCATTCAGAACCACAATCTTATAGATCTCTTTCTGTTCTTCCCCTTCTGTCACTGTTTCCTTAAAAAGGCGGCCGTGAATCTTTCCTCTTTCCTTTCCTTCCCAACTCTCTTTCTTATCAAAGGAAAGACCTGTCAGCATTTCATATTCATCTCTTATCTTTATTTCTAAATAATCATCCAGAACAACATCCTCGGTTCTTGTGAAGACATTCCGCCAGTTTCTCCCTGATTCCTTTACATCAATACTGTTTGCCACCAAAATGGAGGCCCTCTCCGGAGAAAACTCTCCTCGACCTCTGACTTCTTTATCCACCAATACGCTTGCGTCGCCAGATTCGACTTGTCCCTGGATAATGATATCAAATCCTTGCGCTTCGGGAACATACAGATATTTGCCCACTCCAACCTTCGCCACTCCTTCAAACTCGATGGCGGCCTCTTGAGAGTCCACCTCTTCCTCGACGCTCTTCTTACAAGCCGGACTTCCTGCCATGACCAATAATGAAGCCAAGATACTCAGGAACAGCACCCGAGTGATCTTCTCCAGATTTCGTTTTCCTTCAGATGAATTTCCTATCCTAAAAGCCATAACTCATACCTCCATTGCTCAGTCACTCACTAGAGTGATGATGCTCCGGGAATAGATAATCTCTTCTTTTCCAAATAAAATATGCATCCTACTTTGCCCTTAAGTTAAAATATTTTAACCCATTGGACAGACTAAAGTAAAGAAGAAAGTTCATGTCGCATGCATTTCCGAAGGGATTTTGAAAAAAATTTTGGAGGATGGGAGATACGGCTTCTCAGGCTCGGCCTTTGGATTTCAGTCATCAAAAAAAAGACAGGCCCCTTTCTTGAAGAAGAGGGACAGCCCCTGTCCCTTCACAGGATGAGGATTAACAGGGAAAGTCCCAAAAAAGGGGCTCGTCCTCTTTTTCTACTTTTATTTATCAGACCATGCTATTTTTTCTTGATACTCTTTGATGAGGAAGAGCGGGAGGAAGAACGCGAAGAAGAGCTACGACTTGAAGACCGGCTGACTCCTCTTGAAGAAGAACTCCTTCCGCTTCGCGATGAAGACACCTTTGATGAGGAAGCCGAACTTCTCCGGGATGACACAGACCTCGAACTCGAACGAGCCGAGGAAGCAGATGATCTCCGGGACGAACTCCGTCTAACCGCAGACGACCTGGATGAAGGAGCTGATGACCTTCTGGCGTTCACAGATCTCGCCTTTCCGGATCCACTTCTCCGGAGAGAGGAGGAAAGGGATGAGGAAGAACTCGAGCTTCTCTTCCGGGTGGAAGAGCTTTGAATCCTGGAGCTGGATGACCTTCTCAAATTCGAAGAGCGTGAAGGAGTCGAACCAGAATTCCGGCTTCTGTTTGAACGGCTCTCCTTTTTGATCCTGGATGGGTATGTTCTCGAAGTCGACTTCTCAACTCGTGACTTCCCTTCCCTGGAGGAAACAGTGCTCCTGCGTTCTGAAGAAGACACCGCGTTTGAACGGGACACAGAGCTCTTTCTCGAAGGATAAGTTTTGATTCTTGATTCTGATGCAGAATTCCTCGAAACCCGAGATTTGCTTTCTCCGGAAGACCTGGATGTGACTCTGGAAGAACGGCTTGAAAGTTTTCTCGCATCCGTAATTCTTCGGGGCTGCTCCTTCAAACCCTGTCTATTGGCGGCTGTGGCACTCTTTCGAATCACTCGTGTTGTATTGACACTCTCTGTCGACCTTGACCGAGAAACAGATAATTTATTCCCTGAACTATAGCTCCTCTCCACACTTCTCAGGCTGTCTCTTGAAAGAACTTTGGCTGCAGTCGAGTTCCGGAGAGATGATTTTGTGATGCTGCGTCTCGCAAGGGGCTGTCTTGCAGAGAGTGATATCTTTTCGATGCGAGAGACTTGAGTTCTACTCAGCGCGACTCGTGAAATATTGCGGGCCTGCAACTGATTTTTTCGAACCACCGTCAGAGCGCGTGAACGAGCAGGATAATAACGGCCATAATGATGCCCGTAAAAGTAGTTGTTCACAACCACCGCAGGATGCCCATAATAACTGAGCGGACACCACCCGATATAATCGTATCCCCAGCACCAGTGGACCCAGGCCGGTCCCCAGACTCTCGTGGGTATCCAGTACCAACCGAGACCCCATCTCCAGTGCCATCTTCCATAATGGGTGACACACCATCCCCATGGATCATACGACACCCACGTCCAACCAATGACAGGATACCAGCACCATCGTCCGTAATAATACGGCCGCCACTCATGATGGACCACATAAGGAACCCAGACATACCCGTACGGCCGCTCGTAAACCCAACGGCCGTTGTCGGCCAGTTCCTCCTCGTACTCGTCCAGCTCTTCGGGAAGATAGTTGCTGTCCGCAGGGCGGGAAAGAAGGTTATCTCTCTCGTTATTCCACTGAGAAAAACTGTCATCTAGACGGCCATAGAAATCAACTGGATCAGAAGCGAAATACCCGTTGGAAACAAGCAGCTTCTGTTCACTCTCTACAAGAAGGGAACCTTCTTCTCCTGCGGCCTCAACCGCCCCTTCATAAACCAGAAGTTCTGTCTCTCTGTCTTCTCTGACGCTAAACCTGTAGAGTCCTGCCTCCACTATGTAGAAGGATGCGTCCGGAGTGTGGATTTCAAAACTCATATCTTCGTCCAAATAACTCACTCTCAAGAATACACTCCCGGACATCAAATGGAGTTTGATGGCGTCATTCCCTCTTTTGGGGAGTTCAACGAAATCGAGTTGAGTGAAACTGTTTATACGGAGATAGTTTTTTCGACCAAAATGAATTTCTGCGCGGCCTTCCCGTGTTCCCATTTTGTCTCCTTCGACAACGGGTAAATTGACCACTCCTTCCTCATATCCCATATCTCCGGCCCTCTCGATGAACACATCTCCTTTGACATAGCTCAGTCGGGCATAACTATATTGGTAGGAACCCTCTTCTTCAGCATACAGGACTGGAGAGGTTAAAAAAGCGAAACAGGCGAAAAGAATGAATAATTTTTTCATTTTTTCCTCCTTTTCCATAAAAACAAAAAGCAAGAAATATGCCAACTTCATTTCCC
The DNA here is from genome assembly GCA_050116035.1 of Candidatus Aminicenantota bacterium. Lineage (GTDB taxonomy): Bacteria > Acidobacteriota > Aminicenantia > Aminicenantales > Aminicenantaceae > SOIA01. The sequence goes on from JASFPJ010000067.1 coordinate 10,205, forward strand.
CTGGAAGGCTGAAAAGGAGGAGCTCAAACCCTGTCCTTGATACAGGACAGATGATAACTTATGGAGTCAATCGGGAACATCCCCTGAGAAAAAAAAGAGACAGGTGAACTTGCTCAGTGATTCGGTAACACTTTTAGAATGTCATTGCGAACGGAGTGAAGCAATCTCATTATGGTGTCATTGCGAGGAACGAAGTGACGTGGCAATCTCATTATGGTGTCATTGCGAGGAATGAAGTGACGTGGCAATCTCATAGAAAGAAATCCATTTTTACCTAAGGGATGGCCACGCTTCGCTCGCAATGACATGGATGAGATGGCCACGCTTCGCTCGCAATAACGTAAGGGGTCGCATCTTAACATTTGACATTTCTAACAAAATCACCTACAGGCAACGCTTTACTTTAATAACAAATTGGAAAATAAAAATATTGGGAAAATGTCAAATGTTAAGATGCGACCCCTTATAAAAAAAGCCCGACCACAGGGATCGGGCCAACTCTGTTTTTTATCATTCTGACTGGAATTATTATCCAGTCAATCCACTTACCGCCACCACCATCGAAACATGAATGGACGGCCTCTCAACCGCGCGTCTCTCCCCCAGGATGGATGCATTCTTCCTCTCCGCGGGAAATTTCCGCGTCTGTCAAATCCTCTCTGTCCCATAAACCGGCCTCTCTGCAGATTTCCTCTTCGACTTATCCTTTTCCTGACGCTCTCCAATTTTTCTAACTGCTCAGGAGTCAGTATTCTCTTAAATTCCTTACTTCGCTGGAGAGAGTGCCTGAACTGATCGGCACGAAGCGTGGCCATCTGATCGTACAGCTTAAATATTTCCTTTTCGTTGGCTTCGGCATCCTTCATCATCTCTCTCATTTCAAGACGCACTTTCCGCATTTCCTCGCGATAGGCTCGGCTCTTTTCCCTCCCCGATTTCCTGAACTCTTGTAGCTTTTCTTTCTGTTCAGGGGTCAGACCGAGAAAATCTCTCGAAGCCTGAGGAGATTCCACGGCAACCTCTTCAGGGAGATCTGATACCTGCCCGCGGACGATAGAAGGAAAAAGAGTCAGACTCAGGAAAAGAACCAATGCTGTCAAGCTGGTATATTTTTTCATTATGAACCTCCTTTTTTAATTTTTAGATGAATTAGACAATGAAAGATGGGAAATCCTTGGCAAAAATATATTATTTTAACCAGAAAACCAACTTCACGCTGGAAGCGCACAAACTCCTTGCTCAACAATCTCAATATTTCCAATAATTATCCTGTTGCGAAGAGGATGTTCAGTCAAAGCGGTTAATTAAGGGAGTTTGTCTGTACCACCATTAAGCCATTGAAAAACTCTTTGAGTCAGAAAGATATGCGTGGAAGGCAGGATATTCGGAAAGATATGCGTATGAAGCAGATTGTGCTGAAAAAAAGTGAAGTCAGAGGATTTAGAGAAGAACTTGCGGACTTGAAGCTTATCGGCTGGGGCAGAACAAAAAGCCTGACAGGGGGGAGAAAACTCCCCCCTCATTCAGGCTTTTTTACGCGACTAATAAAATCTTTCGAGAATACTATGCTTTTTTCAGGATGGGCATACCGGTTCTTTCTGTCTCCATGACTTTGTAACCGGCAGGGACCTCATCCAGTGATCCTGGTCTGACATCCCGGGCAAAAAAGTAGATTCTCTGTTGACGTCCTCCCTTTAAATTCACATCCTTGTAATGGAGATAATACTTAACCCCTTTTGAATTCGTGAATTCATAAGCCATTTATTTTACCTCCAAATTGAATTTTGTTGGCTAAAACTAAAACACATACCTAAAGCTGATTCCAAACAAATGAGCTGTCGAGGAATAGGTTCCCTCGCCTAAGTTTCCTAACAGTGGTATATCATAAATATCTCTGTTCGGACTTGTCCTGTCCTTGAAAGGCTCAAACTGGTAGGCCACATCAATGGCAAATCCTCCAATGTTATAGCCAAACCCAGCGGTCAGAGCCCACCTGTCTGAATCGGGAAGCATGGTATCCATCGACTCCACAGGTTGGGGTGTCTGGTCATACAGAAAACCGCCACGCAGAGCAAAGTTTTCATTCATCTGGTACTGCATGCCGACTCGAAACAGAAAAGAATCCTCGAAGTTTTCATCAATCGGCGGAAAATCAAGAGCGATAGGCAGCCCAGGAACATCGGCCTCAACCACTATGCGATCAAAGGCGCTCCAGAGAACGTAGTGCACGTCACCCGTCAGGATTAGCTGATCACTCAGGTTGAACGCTAAGCCTATTCCGAAAATATGAGGAAAACTGAAGGGGGCCACCACTGTTCCATTCTCTGGAATGGCAATCGGGACATTTGACACATCAAGGTCAAGTTCTCCATCATAATCGATCGTAAACCCTCCTCGCCAGTTGAAACCGAGAGAAAATTTTTCTCCCTTGTACAGAGCCCCAGCGTTCACAGCCCAAGCGGTTCCTGTCGTGTTTTCCACTGTGATCGGGACATCATAGGTACCCAAAGGAGGAATCACGGTCAGGTCG
>JASFPJ010000068.1:0-12696 GCA_050116035.1 Candidatus Aminicenantota bacterium
TGAGTGGGGCGGCCAGGGCCAGACCATGTCCGGATGAAAGATAGTCAGGAGCAGCTCAGCATCCTGAATGTCCCAGGCTCTGGTTTCTCTGTTGACAATCTCTTCGATTTCTTTTTTCACTTCTTCCATCTAAGTTCTCCTTACCGTTCGAATTCCCTTTTGGTGTATTAAAGGTGTGAGAGGTCGATCAATTAATTTTTTCACCATCTTATTCTATCATGTCTTTCTTGCATTGTGTGGATTGTATTTTTACGCAGTTCTGTGTCCTGAGTTCAAACATGAATAGTATTGCAGCAAGAGACCAGGTTTTTGGTTTTGGTTGAAGCCAGATCTTGACAAAGATAGATGTCTGAATATGCCTGTTGAGTTCCTCAGCCTGAATCAGTTATTCTTATCGGCTGGATTTTCTTTTGGCTGCGAGCTCAAATATAAGGCAGAAACTGATAAACGTGCAGAATAGTAATGCGGTCAGTTTATCCCTCCCTTTTTGGGTTTGTGAGCCTCAACATCTTTCCTTCTATCTAGACATCCATTCAAAGGGAATGGCTTTATGCTTTCTTGAGCCACCTCTCTTTTCCCAGCTTGGCCAGAGCTTCATACAGGACGGGGACGACAATCAACCTGAGCAGGATGGCAAAGAAAAATCCTCCGATGTAGACCACGGCCAACGGACGGTGGAGCTCCGCTCCTGTGGTCACGATTAGAGCCAAAGGAAGAACACCAACGATCATCACCATATCGGTCATCAGGATGGGTCTGAATTTCGTTATAGCTCCTTCGAGTACTCCTTCACGCAGGGAGAGACCCTGGCGTCTGAGGTCATTGATCTTGGCCACAAGGATGATATCGTTCTGCACGCAGATGCCAAAGAGAGCGATCAATCCAATGGTGGAAGAGACGTTAATCGTCTGCCCTGCGATTAACAGTCCGAGGATACCTCCAATCAAAGTCGTGGGGATGTTCATTATGATGAGAAGTGCCTGCCGGATGGAGCCGAACGAAGAAAAAAGAACAACAAAGATGATCAGGATAACAATAAGCATGAGTACTGTGAGATGCCTCAAAGCTCTTTGCTGGCTCTCAAACTGGCCACCAAAAGTGACAAAATATCCAGCAGGAAGTGTAATATCTCGGTCGATTCGTACCTGCGCTTCCTTGACAAAACTTCCAATGTCGCGTTCGACCACATTGCAGAGGATGATTTTTCGCCGCATGAGATTCTCTCGGAAAATCGTCTGGGGACCTTCGCTTTTGCTGATCTCAGCCAGCTGGGAGAGGGGGATCCTTTCTCCGTTGGGCGCATCCACGAGAAGATTTTTTATGGCTTCTTCGTCATTCCGGTATCTATCCGGAAGCCGGATAAGGACGGCAGTGATTCTGTCCGGCTCGTAAACATCGGTCGCTTCTATCCCGTTGAGAGCGGTTTCAATCACATCGGCCACGTCACTCACAGGAATCCCGTAGCGGGCCAGTTTTTCCCTGTTTAACTTGACGATTAGTTGAGGGATTCCTGTTGTCTGCTCGATCTGCAAATCCGCCACTCCTTTAATCTCAGCCATGACATTCCGGATTTCCTCAATTTTTTCGTTGAGGGTGTCCAAATCCTGCCCGAAAAGTTTCACGGACAACTGCCCCTCTGTCCCTGTCAGCATTTCCGCCAGTTTATTGGCTATTGGCTGCTCGAAAATGTAAGCCACTCCAGGCAGTTTACCCAATTCTTTTCGCATCCCTTCTGTGATTTCTTCGAACCCTCTCTTGCGCTTTTCTCTGGGGAGAAGCTCAATACAGTAGTGGCTGTGGTTAACGGGATGGAGATGTTCGGAGGCTTCGGCTGTACCGGTTGTCCTGGATACGGAGATTACTTCGGGAAAAGACAGGAATATTTCTTCGATTTTAGTGCCCATTTTGACAGACTCATCCAGCGAGGTTTCAGGAAGCATGACAGTAGATGCCATGATGGCCCCTTCATCCAGAGGAGGGACAAATTCTCTGCCCAGGAAGGTGTGGGCGACAGCCGCGCCCAGAATGAGAATCACGAATACAATGATGATGATCTTCTTTTGGTCAAGGGCTTTAGCGAGGATAAGGCGGTATTTCTGCGTGAGGAATTCAGTCGCCGGATTTTTTCGTTCTTTGAGATGCCTTTCGGTCAAAAAGACAGAGGCCAGGACCGGCTTGAGAGTCAGGTTCAAGATTAACGAACCGAAAAGCGCAGCGGCCACAGCAAAAGCAGTAGGACGGAACATGGCTCCTTCGATTCCGGTGAGAGTGAGCAGAGGTAGAAAGACCAGAATGATAATCAAGTTTGCGGAGAAGAGATACTTACCGACATCTCTGGCGGCTTCTGAAGTGAGCTCTAGAGTGGAGGCCTGACCCTTTTTTTCCTTGAGCACCCGGAATATGTTTTCGACCATTATGATCGAGCCGTTGGCCACTTTTCCGATGCCGATAGCTAATCCTCCGATGGACATTACTGTCAGGTCAATATTAAAAATATCCATGAAAACGAAAGCAATCAGGATGGAGAAGGGAATGGTTAAGGAGGCGATGAGGGAGCTCCGTAAGTTCCACATGAAAAAGATCATGACCAGGATGATGAGGATGGCCCCTTCCAGGATAGAGACTTCAACATGGCTTATAGATTTCAGTATGAGTTTCGACTGGTCATAGAATGGCTTGATTTTGATTTTTTCGGGGATGTCTTTGGCAATCCGAGCCAGGGCTTCTTTGATGTTTCGGATGGCCGTGAGCGTGTCTCCTCCGTATTGTTTTTCAACAGTGACATAAACCGCTTCCTCGGCATTATGGCTTCCAGCGTCTCTCCTGAATTTTCCTCCGATCTTCACGTCAGCGATGTCTTTGACATAAACAGGGACGTTTTCACGGGAGGTGATGACGATGTTTTTGATATGATCCAGGGTTTCGATCCGTCCCAGTCCTTTGATCAGGGTTTCCTGGGCGCCCTTGATGATGATACCCCCGGAGAAATTCCGGTTGCTGTTTTCTATGGCGTCTCTGACTTCGTTGATGGCGATGTCGTAGTGATGGAGCATCTCTGGTTTGAGATAGACCTGGAACTGTTTAATAAAGCCGCCCAGGTTGATGACAAAGGAAACTCCCGATACTCCCTGGAGCCTGTAGCGAATCGTCCAGTCGGCTATCGATCGCAGCTCCATGGGATCTGTCTCCTCACCGGTGACTGCGAACTCAAAAATCTCTCCCATCCTGGAGGAGACCGGTCCAAGTATGGGCCTGGATGTTCCGATTGGAAGTCGTCCGGCGATAAGCTCGAGTTTTGAGGAGACGATCTGACGGGCCAAATAGATATCCGTGCCCCAGTCGAATTCCACGGTGACAACTGAATCTCCTGTAGTAGATTCTGATCTGACTCGGGTGACGAGCGGAGCTCCGTTGAGCAGACTTTCCAGGGGGAAAGAAATAAGCCTCTCCACGTCTTCTGCAGCCATGCCCTCATTCTCGGTGATAATCTTGACAAGGGGAGCATTGAGATCGGGATAGATGTCTTTGGGCATCCTGATGTAAGCGATCACACCCCAAACGGACACAAGAATGATCAGGAGTACAGTCAGCAACCTGTGTTTCAGGGCATAATCAATGATTTTATCTATCATCTTGATTTCTCCGTATATTCTTTTTAATCAGTCGAATACTTATTACTGGTTTCATTGATAATCAATGTATCCCCGCTTTCTTCAGGATCTCGTCGTACAATTTTGATTTGAGCTGGTAGTTTCCTTTGGTGACCACTTCATCCCCTTCCTGGATACCGTTTAAGATTTCCACGTAACCACCTTCTTTGGTCCCGATCTCGACGATGACCGGAAGGTATTTACCGTCTTTTTTCAGAAAAACGAGCTTTTCATCCTTTTCATCAAGGATGGCTTCTTCGGATACGACTAAAACCGCAGTCTGGTGATTGAGGTATATCTTTATATCGGCGAACATCCCTGGCTTGAGCTTATACTCCTTGTTTTCCACTTCGGTGCGCACGGTGATAGTTCGCGTTTCTTCCTTGAGAACGTCACTGATGAAGCGGATTTTTCCCATGAAGGATTCTCCCGGGTAAGCGGGAACGGAAATTTCAACATCCTGTCCGATTCTGACTTTGGCCACATCTTTTTCGTAGATTTCTGCGTCGATACAGAGAACCGTGGGGTCCAGAATAGTTAATATTTCGGTTTCCTGGTCGATCATTGCGCCCAGGATGGCTTGGTTTTCGATGATTTTTCCGCTGATCGGAGCATAAAGAGCGATGATGGGATTGATCTGATGTGTTTCAGAGATGGCTTTTACCTGCCTTTCGGTAAATCCCAGAACATGAAGCTTTTTCTCCGCCGCATTCAGGCTGGCTCCAGCGACTTTTAGTTCAGACTCTGCCGTTATATAATTCTTCTTGGCTCCAACTCCCCGGTCGAAGAGCCTTTTCTCTCTTTCGAAATTCACCTTGGCTAATTCGTGATCAGCCATTGCCTTGTAGAAATCTGACTTGGCTGTTCCGACTTCTTCACTCTGCAGAGTGATGAGTGTTTGGTTCTTTTTCACCCAGTCGCCTATGCGCACATGGATCTGGGAGATTCTCGCTGGAAAGGCGTAGCTGACGATGGCTTTTCTCAAGGGATGAGCCAGGACCTTGCCCATGACCATCAAGTGGGACCTCATCGACTGGAACGTCGCCTTTTCTGTCTGGATTTCGATCATCTCCATTTCAGCCTTGGAAAGCACAACAATCTCGTCCGGTCCCCAGGCTCGTTGTCCTCTTTTTCCCAAAGCTCTCTGTCCGAATCCTCTCCCGACCGCTTTCTGTCTCGCTCGTCTTCCCTGTCCAAGGCCAGTGTCGGTATCTTGAGTGACAGCGGCTTGCTCTTGTGTCCCTTCTTTCTCTTCACTTCTGCGATGTTTCCCGCAGGACATTCCCCATCCCAGCAAGATAATGATCAAGAAAATATGGATAAACTTTTTTTTCATTGTCTTTCTCCTTCAAGGCTTTGACTGCCTACGGATTTCTCCAGGGCAGCCAGAGCTGTGTCATAGTTGAAGAGGGCGTCAGCATAAGATTTTCTCGTTTCCAAAAGAGTTCTGCGGGCTTCGATCAGTTCTATACCGCCGATTTCCCCTTCCTGGAAGCTGAAGAGGAACATGTTGTAGACTTCTTCGGCTTGAGCGAGCATTTCTTCTTCGAAGAGCTGAATCTGGTTGGCGGCTGTGACCGCATTCATGTACGATTCTTCCACTTCGAGAGTGATGGCGTTTTTTAAGTGTTCCTCTTCCCTTTTCAGCGCATTGATGTTAGCCTGGGCTTCAGCGATCTCGCCTTTTTTCGGCTGCCAGAAAAAGAGAGGAATGGGAAGAGAAAAATTGACATCCCAGGTCTTTCCCTCGCCTTCTATCCAGTGCTGGGACACGCCGATATCTACATCTGGGAGATAGCTCAAATAACCCTGTTTTTTCTGGAGCGATTCTCGTTGGAGAGAAAGGTTTATTCTTTTGATTTCAGGGCGAAAAGCCAGAGCTCTCAGGATCAGCTTCTCCAGGTCGAGGCTAATGGATGCTCTTTTGAGTTCCCCTTTGACTTCCAGGGGCGAGTATTTTTTTCTTGCCAGGAGAAAATTCAACATGGCTTTGGCCAGTCGGACATCATTATTGGCGACTCTGACTTCATTGGCCGCCTTCGCGGCTTCCACGCGAGCTCTTAGGGCTTCGACCTTGGCCACATCCCCGGCGCTAAACTTGACCTCCGCTTTGCTCAGGAAATCCTGGGCCAGCTCTAAATCCTGCTCGGCATACTTCAGTTTTTCCTGGGCCAGAAGCAGATTGTAGAAGGCCTGTTTCACCTGGAAGACAACATCCAGCTTAAGGAGTTCAATTTCCTGCATGAGTTCGTCTGATTCTCTGGTGGCGATTTTTCCCCTCACAGACCTTTTGCCGGGAAATTCGAGGCTCCAGCTTCCTCCGAAATAGGTTTCGGCTTGATTCTTAAAATCAAAGAATTTGGGCTGCAGATCGGAGTCATAATCTAAAGAAGGCTGAGGAAGGGCTTTGGCTTGTTTGATCCGGGCCAGAGATGCCTGGTATTGTTGAAGAGCGGATAAAACCAGTGGGTTTTGAGAAATAGCGATATTGATACACTGTTCCAAAGTGAGGTCATTATTTCCCTCTGTCTGAGACCAGAGAGGGCTGCCGATTAACAGTACTGTTATGAGTGGTATGAATAATTTTCTTCTCATCATTCGACCTCCTCGTAGGTATAAATCGGAAAACGTGAAGATTAAGAAGCGATTTCAGTAGAGAAAGTCTAGATGAGAGGAGGAGACCGAGAAGTGGGGTGGATGAAGAATATATGTTTATACTGGAAAGATTCGAATGAATTCAGTGTTTCCAGGATAAAAAGTGGAGGGAGTAGGCAGAAATTGATGTGGTTGGTGGCAATAGTCGAGTTCTGGAAATGGCAGGCCGGACAAAAATGAGAAGAATGAACTTTTTTTTCACAATGGGAGAAATTTACTAGAAGAGTGACGAACAGGAAGGCGAAAAGAAAAGCTACATTAAATAGCTTTTCATGTTTTTTACCCATCTAGAGAAAATATTAGAGAAAAGACAGAAGGAAGTCAACTTATATAATTCTTGAGGGTTTTGAAACGGGAGAGAAAGTATGTAGATTAGAGTGCAGGATTTTTGGTGTTTTTATAAATTATTTGCTGTTTGCGGTACCCCCTGCTTTTAAAAAGAAAATTCAAAGCCAGCAAGAAAAGTTCGAGGTTTGGCTGGGCCATAAACGTAGCCTGAATCCCTGTCCACGCCTTTATCCAGATCTTTCTGGTAAGAATTGAGCAGATTGTAGACACCCAGAAAAGCGCTAAGGAGGCAATCTTCAGTGATGTTTATAGGCTTATGGAGTTTTGCATTCAGTATAAAGAAAGGATCGGTCGTTTCGAGCACATCATTATCGATGTATCCTGTGTAGTGGGGAACTTTCATTTTTCCCGTGTATTCAACGGAAAGTTCAGCGTTGATGAGTCGGTCATTATCATAACTCATGTTGGCAAAGCCATAGAAGTTGGGTGTTCTGAAAAATTCTGTGGAGTTGAAATCCGGTTCTGGCTCCTCGAACTCACTTTGTTGGAAGGTCCAACCTGAAGCCAAAGAAAACTTAGGCCCTAAAACCAGACCAAATTCAAATGAGAATCCGTAGACTCTTGAACCAGAACCGTTCATTCTTTCCAAAATTCTGGCGTTTTCAATTCGGCTTATCTCATGAAGGACAAAGGTGCCAGACAATTTTGTATAAAAGGCTTCCAGACTGAATTGGATAAGGCTTCTCTTAATCTGTTTGCCATAGTCAAGGCCGCTACTGATGCTATACGATTTTTCTTCTTTTAGATTTGGTGAATTGACGACCATCATCCCTTCCCCGCCGACTTGAGTGATATGTAAATCTTCATCAAAAACCTGAGGCGCTCTAAATCCGGTTGAAAATGAAGTTCTAGAGCTCAGCTCTCTTGAGATTTTGACAAGGAAGCTGAATCGAGGAGTAACGATAATATTGTCTATGGCCGAATGTCTATTCAGCCTTATTCCCGTTAAGAAAGAAAAATTCTTGCTGATTTTAAAGTCATCCTGGATGAAATATCCGCTCTCATGATAGACATCTTCAATGGTTCTGTTGTATCCAGTCGCTTCATCTTTGATTTTGTCTCGTTTGTACTGAGCCCCAAGAGAAAAGACGTGGCTTCCCAGTTGGTAGTTGAGCTGGCCGTTGAAAAACATCAGGGGATTTTTTGTGTTTCCGTAAGCGTTTGGATCCTGGTGGCTTCCGTAATACGTGTTTCTCTTCGCATCTATGAGTGAAAAAGAAAGGTTGTAGTGAACTTTTTCTGAGAGAAAGTGATTCAGTTCAGACGAGAATCCTATCTGGTCTGTTTTGATCCATTCGGCTGTATTGGCTTCATGAGGAGGCTTGTTAATGAGATCACCGCCTCTTCGCTCTTCGAAAATTCTGAAAAAGCCCAATTTAAGGTTGGCGTCGAGTTTAGAAAAATAGTTGTAAAAATTGAGACCAAAGGAGGTATTGGATATGGTTCCCAGTTCAGAAAAGCTGTCTTTGTTTAAATCCACTGGCTCTCTTTTTTGATAGTTTGCGAATAAATAGGCCTTTGTGTTCAGATCTTTTGATACGAGGCTGGAGTGAAAGCCTAAGTTGGTGAACGGCTTTCCAGAGATCGCTTCTTGGTGGAGCTTTAAGGTCGTTTTGTTTTCTTGGGGTTCTCTTGTCAGAACATTTATCACTCCAGCGACCGCATTGCCGCCATAAAGAGAGGAACCTCCTCCCTTGACGATTTCTATGCTGTTGAGCATTTCAGCAGGAATTTGTTCCAAGCCATAGACACCTGTCATAGCACTAACTACAGGGGAGCTGTCTATAAGAATCTGAGTATATATTCCTTCCATTCCGTTGATCCGGACTTGAGTGAAATTGCAGTTTTGACAATTATTCTCAACTCTAACCCCAGTTGTCTGACAGAGAGTTTCGGCTAAATTGGTAGCTTCTTTTTTCTCAATCTCTTCTCTGGTTATGACTTCTGTCTTCACCGGAGTCTCATCATAAAGCTTTGGAGTGCGAGTGGCTGTCACCACGATTTCTCTGGTTAATTTTTTTATTAATACGATTTCATAATTCAGCTTATTTTGTTGGAGTACAAATGAGTCAGATCGGTAATCCAAGTATCCTTGTCCGTATACTTCCAGATGGTAGGTTCCCGGAGGAACTTGTCTTATTTCAAATTTTCCTGATTCGTCTGTTTCAGTGGATTGATTCAATTCAGGAATCAGGACAAAAGCTTTATTGACTGGATTGTGTTCCCAATCTTTCACGGTTCCTCGAATGAAGAGTTGACTGACTTGCCCCTTACGATGTTGCTGACGATTTTGATGGGATTGTTGAGCGTTGATGGATTGGTTGAAAATGAGAATGATGAAAAGCATATATAAAAGTAAAGGTTTTTTTCTCATTTTATTCCCTCTCTCTCAGTCTTTTTTCTGGTTGGGCAATCGATTTACAAGTGATTGCGTAGTTTGAAAAATACAGACTTTCTTTGGATGTTTGATGGAGGATTAAATCTGAGGGGGAGAACGAGAGGTGGGTTTTAAGTAAGATATTTTTGAGTAACTAAAAGAGTAAAAGGTGTTCAGGGGTTCCAGAAGATAAAGCTGAGGCAGTTGGAAGAAGTGGATTTGGCTTGTGGCAAGCGTTGAATGCTGGAAATTACATGCAGGACAATTGTCTTTACTCAGGATAGTTTTATCAGTATGGAAAAAGTTGATGAATAGTGTGGTAAACAGGAAGACGAGGAGGAAGAAAATGTTTAGAAGCTTAACTTTTTTTGTGCTCATCGATGAAGTGCTATTTTAATTACACCCTTTTTCTTGGAATATAATAGAAAGAGAAAGAAATGTCAACTTGCTTGGAGTGTCGCTGTCATTTTCATAAGGAGATATTCAATCCGAGAAAGGCAGAGCGGACAGGCGTCCCGTACCCCTTGATTAATTCATATTTTTCATTCAGGATGTTATCCATCCTCAAAAAGATTTGGATTTGCTGGGTAAGGTCATACGAGATTACAGAGTTGAGCAATGTGTAATCAGGCAGTGTGACCCGGGCTGCTGGCCAGGTGGAAAAATCTTGATCCTCCCTCTCTCCGCAATGGATCAAGGAGAGATGGATATTCCCCTTTTTCAGGAATGGATAGAGGATGGATGCTGAGAATTTATCCTTGGGTCTGCGGAGAAGAGGACTATCCGCATCCAGGTCCTTGGCTTCGGTTCGAGTGTAGGAGACATTCAGGATTAATCCTGATCGAGAATGGACCTGGATGAACAATTCTATTCCCTTGGATTCAGCGTTTCCCACGTTCGTGTATCCCTGAAGGAAATCAAACTGAATAAGGTTTGTGTAGTCATTTTTAAAGTATGCGGCACTGAGCAGGATTTGTCCTTCCAGAAAATACTGCTCAATCCCGATATCCCAGCCAGTGGATCTTTCTGGTTTCAGGCTTTCATTCCCGATGGGCCCCATAAAGGTCGCTGGTGCGTAAAGCTGGTAGAGGGAGGGGGATTTGAAAGCGGTGCCGAGAGTGGCTCTCAATTTGGTTTGGGTTCCTTTGATGAGATAAGCGGGTGCGAGGCGAAACGTGGTGGACGTTCCGAACTGGGAATGTTTATCCAGACGAATCCCAGCTGTCGAGAAAAATCTTGAGCCGAGGTGGATATGATCCTGAATATAGAACCCTGTGGTGTGGGCACGCTGCAGGGGGAAGATACTTGAATAAGGGCCCCAGATCCCATCCGAATAGTATTCTGATTCTCCTCGTTCCTGCTGGTGGTCGATCCCGAAAGTCAGTGTGTTTGTTTCATGCAGGAAGAAGTTGTTCTGCCAGTCGATGTTAATCAGTGTGCTTTTAAAAAAGCCCTCCTCAGAATCGATGGGATGAGCCGAGTCTGTTGGGTTATCGTGCGATCGGTCGTAATCCACGAGAGAGAGGCCCAATTTTTGTTCCCATCGGTTACTCATCAAGAGAGTGCGGAATTCTCCTTTGAGGAAAAAAGCGTTATTCTTCTGCACATTATTCGGATCGTCCCCATAACTTCCTCCGAAGTTGTCCACATCGATTCGAGTCTTCACAGTCCTCAGGATAAAGTCCAATTCGAGATTATTGTTGAAACGGTAACCGAATCTTCCGGATAAAGAGAGATTCCGGTAGCCATCCTTTTCTTCGTTCCCTTCATACTCTGTGCTGGCTGATGAGAACCCAGAGCTCCGGAAATAACTGACTCCGAGCGAATAGTGGATTTTTTCTGTGCTTCCGTCCAATCCTGCACTGTGGATGAATGTCCCGTAGGAGCCGCCTGCGCTGGATAAATTAAGTTTGGGCTCCCCCTGGCCTTTTTTGGTGATGATGTTCACCACTCCACTCAAAGCGTCCGAACCGTAGAGAGTGCTCTGCGGACCACGCAGAATCTCGATGCGTTCTACACTGTCCAGCATGAAATGGGCCAGGTCAAACGAGCGTGCTGGAGAGATGGGGTCGTTCAACTCGACTCCGTCCATCAGGAACAGAGTGTGTTCAGAATTCGCTCCACGAACAAATGTAGAGGCTGCACCTCCGGCTGGGCCATTTTGGATAATTGTCAGACCCAGAATCTCTTCAAGGGCTTGGAGAACGGTGGTTTTTTTCATCCGCTCGAGTTCCTCTCTTGAAATCACAGTCACAGAGCTGGCAATCTCTTGAGCCGGGGTTTCGATTCGTGTGGCTGTAACGACTATCTTGTGTTGAAGAGGAGTGATCTGTTTTTTCTTTTCACTGTTTTCTTGAGAGATAAGGGGGGAGAAGAGGAACGCCACAGCGAGGGCCAAGCAAGGAGCTTTTCTGGTCATCTTCTTATCTCCTTTGTCTTTTCTGCCCCCGCCTTTTAACGCTTGAAGCCAGTTAATAGACTTCAACCATCTCTGGATCTTCAAGGGAGGTGAGCAAAAAAAAGCAACCCGACCTTCCACCCGAAGATGGGTTTTCAACTGTTTAAAGGAGGTTTCCTGACTCTCGGATCACCCTTATTCCAGGCCTTCCCGTCCTTCAGGAAGGACAGTGGCATGATCTGGAATTCGTACCCGATTACAGTAGCGGGGGCTGTGTCCGGATCTCACGGACTTCCCTTTCCTTCAAACCTGAAACTCGATTGTCAAAGAAAATCAGACTCTGCCTCTTCATTTAAGGACATGGTCTCTGGCTTGTCAAGCGTTTTCTTTGTGAGTAATTTTGAATAATATCTTGAGAAAGTAAAAAGAATGAGAGAACAATCATGAAAGATTAATCCTTGGTCTCAATCGACTCGACTATCTGGTCAGAACCTTTATTCCGAATGGAAACAGAGCAGTGAATGATTAAAAATTCGAAAAGGAGGGGCGAGGCTGCCATTTTCTTGGGAAAAAATGACAGCCTGCTGAAGGGGATAAATCAATAGATAAGGGGATTTATTCGAAACTCCCAGTAAAAAGGAGGGGTAAAAAGGAGGGTTTTAATGTTGCCTTGCGCTTTGTTTCGGCTCATCTTTGTGCTCCATATATAAATACGCAAAAAGTCCAAAAAAAGTTGCAAGATTTATGATTCAATTTTTTTTATTTATTCAGCATAGAATTTTTCTATAGGAGTGTTGCACTGTTTGGTAAGGTTAGATGTCTATTTGGAGGGGATATATTTGATTGATTCGAAGGAATCTATTGAGCGATTTTCTTGGCGAAAGATGGAGCTTAGCGAGATTTTTTTAGCGAGGAAGAACAGAAAAACGGAATTTCCTGTATTTCATTTCCCCCTTTTTATTAGTACTACCTAATTATTATACCATAAATTATCTTCAAATTTCAACATATTTTTTCTAATTTTAAAAAAATGACTGTTTTGGCCTAGTTTTTACACGTTTTATGCGTAAAATGAGGCTTTTTTGGCTGTTTCTTCAATGGAATGAAAATGCAGGCGTTTTTTCCAAGCTTTTTGACTATTCCATCCATATTTTTTAGAATGACTCCAGAAGGGAGAAGATGATTAACAGGAAATCTGTCCCTTGTTCCAAAGGAGTATGGTCATGGATGAGGATAAAGAATTATTCAGAGAATTTGGGTATAAATTC
>JASFPJ010000069.1:0-12668 GCA_050116035.1 Candidatus Aminicenantota bacterium
CTCTTCAGACCAGGTCGCGCCAATTCCCATAAGCGGAGGAAACAGAGTGGCACCTGTAATTTGATTCCCAACGCCCCTTTCAAAATCTGAAGCAATGAGAAGAGGGACCTTTGCCAGCTTCTGATAAGAATTCGTGAGATAAGCTGTTTCGTAGACTTCACCTCCAAAAATGATCAAGCCACCGATCTTCCCTTCCACAACCAAAGACTTGAGCCGTTCGAAATACTCGCTATCTTTGTTTACGAATCGGCCTGAATACCTCCAGGCGACCATCTGGCCGATCTTCTCCTCAACGCTCATCTTTTTCAGAATTTTGTCTACCCACTTAATCTCTGTGGCTTCGAGGATTAATTGGGGACTTTCCACTACACGTGCACAGCTCACAACAAGCAAGAAAAGGGAAAAGAGTAGACTCAATGAAAAAGCAATTGTTGGTTTTTTCATTTTTAATTGTCTCCCACAATAAGTATCGGACTCATGATACTCAAATCTCATTTTTTCTTAAAGCTCCATATTTACTGATGTCTCGAAATCTTCCCATTTGCAGGGATAGAAAGCTTTTCACTCACTCCTGTATGGATTCCGACCAGAACTGGATTCTCGCATGGCTGGCTCTGTTGAAAAGTGAAGGATGAATAGTGCAACAGTCGAGGAAATCTCGCATATACCCCGATTACTCTTCGAATTGAATCAAGCTGCGCACTGCCACATCCGGATGGGCTTTCTTGATAAACTCAATTCCCTTTAAAAAAACAACATCCACAACCGAAGCAAAGCCGACAACCTTTCCTCCTAATTCCTTCATCAGATCGATAGCATTCACTGAAGTGGAACCAGAGGCGATCAGGTCATCGACTATAATCACTTTATGGGATGGATCGATGCTTTCCGTGCGTGTTTCTAAATATTCGAAAGATTCACCTTCAGACACACCGACATGAACGGTCTCACTGGGGAGTTTACCCTTTTTCCGGATAACGATGAGCCCGAGCCCTAATTTATTGGCCACTGGAGCCGCAAAAAGAAATCCTCCGCTTTCGATTCCCGCGATAATATCGGGTTTCTTTTTCTTCACCCAGGCTACAAGCTCGTCAATGACATTATTGAAGCTGTCAGCATCCTCAACCAGAGGAGTAATATCTTTAAAACCCTTTCCCGGTTCAGGAAAATCCTTGATTTCACGAATCTTCTCTCTTGCTTTTTTCAGCATTTCGCTTCCTTTTGAAATTTTACTTATTAAAAAATAAATATCTGCTCATGTCAACAGATTTATCCCCACATTCTGGTGAACCGGTAGGAGTTTTATCATCTATCTATCTTATTCGACTTCTTTAGTGTAAACGGTCCTTGTCGGGAAGGGAATGCCGATCCCGGCTTTGTTCAGAGCATTATAAATCTCATCCGTCATCCGGATTTTTGTCGAATAGGCTCCTGTGTATTCTTGCACCCAAGCTCTGGCGACAAAATCCAGCGAAAAGTCGGACATCTTCAGGAACTGGACAACTGGTTCGGGCTCTTCGATGACTGTGTCTATTTTTTTCACAGCATCCAGGACAACCTGTCTCACTTTTTCGGTATCCGATCCATAGACTACTCCGAACTCAACGTTGACACGGATAGAAACATCAGGATGGGTGAAATTCTTGATTTTCGCGTTGGCCAGATACCCGTTGGGGATATAAATTATTTCGTTGTCATACGTCTTCAGTTTAGTGCTTCGCAATCCAATATCCATTATGACTCCCATTTCGCCTGATTCTAACTCTACCTTATCTCCCACTTTAAAAGTCTTATCCAGGACAAGCTGCAGTCCCCCCAGTATGTTGCTGAGGGAGTCTTTAACCGCCAGGCCGATGGCCAAACCTGCGATTCCGGCTGTGGCCAGGAGGGGGCTGATGTTGACGTTCCAGCCACTGAAGACAAAAATCACAGCCAAGATAATGACAATGGCTTTTAAGATTTTTTGAAGAAAAGGGATCAGTCTTTCATCCGCAGTCGTCTTTGTCTTGAATTTCCACTCTTTCATCCATAGATCGGCAAGATGGTTAATAATCTTGAGAAGGAAGACACTGATTATGAGTATAAGGAGTGTATTAACTAAATTATCAAAGACTTCTGTTGTCAATTGAAACTGGGAGAGTCCGACCTTGATTCCGATTAATAGAACAACGTAGAAAACTATGGAAGAAAGGCTTTTGATAATGATGTCATCGATTTTCGTTTTTGTTTTCTTCGCCAGAGGTTTCAACACTGTTTTCAGGATAATTTTAAGGAGTAAGGCAGCGATGAGAGTGAAAACCAGAATCGCCACAAATCTCAGTGCCACATTCTCCCAGATGAACCGAATGGTTTCGTTTATAAAATCCATCTTATTCTCTCCTCATGCTTTGCTAATCATTAGCATTTAAGCATAAACTGTCTCTCTATTTCAATTTGTTTTGGGAAATAGGAGTCGCATCCTAACATTTAACATTTCATTCTCTTTTGAATGCTTAACAGTCAATTATCCATGAAAACAGATGATTCTTTAATTTATGTTCAATAAAGAAATATTAAGATCTGCCCCCTTGAAATCAATCTAGATTGAGAAATGTCAAATGTCAAGATAGGATCCCAATACGATTATTTTTCTCTCATCTTTCTTTACCATTTGGAGGGTTATTCGAATAGCGTCGATGTCGAATTTTACCTTCTCGGCCCACTCCACAATAATCACTCCCTCACCAAGATAATCTTCCCAACCTAAATCCATGATCTCAGAGTCCTTCCCAAGCCGGTAAAGGTCTATATGAAAGATAGCGTATTTTCCTTGATAGATGTTCACGAGTGTGTAAGAAGGACTACAGACTTGATGAAAATCTTCCAACCCTAAGCCGGCGGCTAATCCTTTAGCAAAGATTGTTTTTCCGGTTCCCAGCTCTCCCATTAAAAACACGACCTCCTTCCCTTTAAAACCTTGAGATAATTTCTTTGCGAGCTGGAAGGTCTCTTCTTCAGAACGTGTGATGTATTCTTTTCTCTGAGATTTGCTCTGTTTCATTCTCACACATCAACTGTCACGGTTCAATAATTTGATGCTTTTGGGCAAGTACCTGATGATGTCTCCAGCAATGATCGGCTTTTCCCCTAGCTTCTCCACTCCAAGATCACCGCTCAAGCCATGGACATAGACAGCGGCCAGGACAGACTCCAGCAGGTTTTTCTCCTGGGTGATCATGGAAGCCATCATTCCGCTCAACACATCCCCGGAGCCCGCAGTGGCCATCCCCGGATTTCCAGTCGAGTTGATATACACTCTTCCATCAGGTGCGGCAGTCAGTGTCCGGTAGCTTTTCAACACGAGATACACTCCATACTCTGCGGCGAATTGAGGCACAAGTTCCAGTTTCTTCTCCACGACTTCCTTGGTGGAAAGATTCAGCAACCGAGCAAACTCGCCGGGATGGGGCGTGAGAACTGCTGGCTGACGCAAAGATTTGATGATTTCCGGCTTCGACGCCAGGATATTCAGGGCATCCGCATCAATGACCACTGGCGTCTTGATTTTCGGAATGAGAGAAAGGACGAATTCAGCCGTGGAAGGATGGGTGGATATCCCTGGCCCAATCAGGAGAGCATCTTTCCCATCAAGAAGGGATAACACCTTATCTAGAGCCTCGGAAGAGAAAGTTTTTTTGCGTGTTTCAGGCAAAGGTTCGGTCATCAATTCATCCATGGAGCGCGCTACGATTGGCAGGCAGCTTTCTGGGGTTCCCACGGTCACCAAACCTGCCCCCATCTTTAATGCTGCCTTTCCAGCCATCACTGCAGCACCCGTTTTCCCCAGAGAGCCGGAAAGTATGAAAAGGTGTCCATAGGTTCCTTTATGGGCATCCCGTTGCCGTTTTTTAAAGTACGGGACTACGGTTTTTTTCTCGACAAACTCAAGCTTAAGGTCATCTTTATCGAATAAAAAAGAAGGAATACTGATGTCAGCCACTTCTAACTCCCCGACATATTCCTCTGCGGGGGGGAAAACGTGAGAAATCTTGGGAGCCGCCAGTGTTACAGTCAGGTCCGCCTTCACACAAGGTCCGATGATCTGGAAGGTATCCGAAGACAGGCCCGAAGGAATATCCACTGCAACCGTGTAGGCTTCGGATTTATTAATGAGTTCGATGACTTTGACATACAGTCCTTCCGCAGGCTTGGTTAAACCAGTCCCAAAAATCGCATCCACCAGCACAGTGGCCAGAAAAATTTTCCCTTTCTGAAGATTCAAGTCTTTTGGAGAGCGGACTTCGTGAATCTTTATGCCGATTTCATCGGCAATTTTTAAGTTCACCGCGGCATCTCCCTTCACTTCGTTCTTTGAAGCCAGGAGCAGAACTACAGGGTCAGCGCCATGGTTGAAAAGATGCCGCGCCACCACAAATCCATCCCCCCCATTGTTCCCCTTACCAGCCACAATGACAATTTTTTCCTTGTTCAACTCTGAAAATCTTTTCTGGATATTCTGAAAAATCTGAATACCCGCATTTTCCATCAGTGTCGGGCCGAGTATGCCCATTTCCTCGATAGCTATTCTGTCAATCTCTTTCATCTGTTTCGATGTGAGGACTTTCATGGCCGCTCCTTTACCTGAAGGTCTGGAAATGTTTTCACATTTAATGAGGATTTTACCATTTTTTGGGGTCAGGCTTCCATATCTTCAGGAATTCTTATTCGACTCTCTTCTTTTGTTAAAGATTGCCACTCGTCACAGAAAAAAGAGGACAGGCCCCTTTTTTCAGGGCCTGTCCCTTTTTTTCTGAAAGTGACTGAAGTTTTGGAGGCTTGATCCCAATGATACACGGAATTCATTGATTTTAAAGAGGCTTTGTGTTAATAGAGAAAGGAAATAAATAAGGAGGTTTCATATGGCTCATAAAGTCGGAATAAACGGATTTGGGCGCATCGGGAGAAACTTTCTCCGCGCATCCTACAAGGATCCGGATATCGAAATCCTCGCTGTCAATGACATCACAGATTCTAAAACTTTGGCTCACCTTCTGAAGTACGATTCTGTACTCGGGATTTTAGAGGCTGATATTCAAGCGGCAGAGGACGCGATTATCGTAGATGGAAAAAAAATAAAAGTCCTCACTGAGAAGGATCCGGGAAATCTTCCCTGGAAAGATCTAGGTGTATCCATCGTCATCGAATCGACCGGGCTTTTCAGGAAAAAACAGGATGCTCTTAAGCATATCGAACAGGGAGAAGCGGAGAAAGTCATCATCTCTGCCCCGGCCACAGAACCGGATGTGACTCTTGTCCTCGGTGTCAACGAAAACACCTATGACCATAGTAATCATCATATCATCTCTAACGCATCCTGCACCACCAATTGCCTGGCTCCAGTGGTCAAAGTTCTCCATGATGAATTTGGAATCGAAAAGGGATTCATGACCACCATTCACGCCTACACGGGTGATCAGAGATTGCTCGACGCTCCCCATAAGGACCTTCGACGTGCCCGCGCTGCCGCAGTCTCTCAAATCCCCACCACAACGGGAGCCGCCAAGGCTGTGGGACTTGTTATTCCAGAACTCCAAGGAAAGATTGACGGAATTGCCATAAGAGTACCCACAGCTAACGTTTCCGTGGTCGATCTCGTCGCCCTATTAAAAAAGAACGCGACAGACGAGCAGGCCAACGCCGCCTTCAAGAAAGCCGCAGAGGAAAACCTCAAGGGAATCCTCCAGTTTACAGACGAGCCTCTTGTTTCCGTGGATTTCATGGCCAATCCTCACTCCGCCATAGTGGACGGAGATTACACCCGGATCATCGATGACAACATGGTCAAAGTCCTTGCCTGGTACGACAACGAATGGGGCTATTCCTGCCGCATGATAGATCTGATCAAATACATGTACCGATAAGATAGGCCATGCTTTTCCTCAAGGATCTGGATCTCAAGGCAAAAACAGTCTTCCTCCGCGTTGACTTCAACGTTCCCCTGGACGATGAAAGGAACATCCGGGATGACACCCGGATCAAAGCCGCTCTTCCCACCATCAATTTCCTGCTTGAGCACGGAGCAAAGCTCATCATCGCCTCCCATTTGGGCCGACCCAAAGGCAAATTCGTCCCTGAACTCAGCCTCAAGCCTGTATCCATAAGGCTCTCTGAACTTCTCTCTCTGGATGTAACTCTCGCACCGGATGTGATCGGAGAAGAAGTCACAAAGCTAAAGACAAAACTTGAGGAGGGACAGGTTCTTCTTCTGGAGAACGTCCGGTTTCATAACGAGGAAACAGCCAACGACGCCAATTTTGCACAGGCTCTCGCCCAAGAAGTCGATTATTACGTGAATGACGCCTTCGGGACTTGTCACCGGGCTCATGCTTCAGTTGTAGCCATCACCCAGCATGTGGAAAAATCAGCGGCTGGATTTCTCGTCAAAAAAGAAGTCGATTATTTAAGCAAGATTGTTCATTCCCCAGAAAAACCCCTCATTGCGATTCTCGGAGGGGCAAAAGTCTCGGATAAAATCCCGGTTATCGAAAGTCTCCTGAACAAGGCGGATCATATCCTGATCGGAGGCGCCATGGCCTACACCTTCTTCAAAGCCCAGGGATACGATGTCGGACGCTCTCTCGTCGAAGAAGACAAAATCGAACTCGCCCGGTCTCTCCTGAACCGAACAGAAGAAGAAAAAAGAAGCTTCTTTCTTCCTTTTGACCACATTATCGCGCCTGAAGCCAATGCAGACGCAGAGAGTCAGACAACCGAAACTTTTCCTCTTCCATCTGATATGATGGCCCTTGATATCGGACCAAGGACAGTAGAAAAATATTCAGAAATCATATCCGGATCAAAAACAATCTTCTGGAATGGTCCGATGGGAGTGTTTGAAATCGATCAGTTCTCACAGGGAACAACGAAAATCGCAGAGGCAGTGGCCAATTCTGAAAGCCTGTCTATCATTGGAGGCGGAGATTCGGTGGCGGCTGTCTATAAATCTGGAGTGGCTGAGAAAATCTCCCACATTTCAACAGGAGGGGGAGCCTCTTTGGAATTCATAGCCAAAGAAACCCTTCCGGGAATAGACGCATTAATGGAGAAATAATATGATGATCGACAATAAAAAACCATTCATCGCCGGAAACTGGAAAATGCACAAGACTATCTCTGAAGCCGTCGAAATCGTGAACGCACTCAAAAAATCGAGTGCAGAATTGACGGAGGCAGAGCTTGTGGTCATTCCTCCCTTCACCGCGCTGAATGAATTAAAAAAGACTATCGAAGGGAGCTCCATCCAACTGGGCGCTCAAAACATGTTCTGGGAAGAAAAAGGCGCTTTTACAGGTGAGCTTTCCGCCTCGATGCTTAAGGATGCGGGCTGCCGATATGCTGTCATCGGACATTCGGAAAGGCGCCAGCACTTTGGTGAAACGAATGAAACTGTTAATAAAAAGATCAAGACAGCCTTATCACACGCGCTCGTCCCGATCATGTGCATCGGAGAATCTCTGGATGAGAGAGAAAAAGGGAAAACAATAGAAAAAGTGGAAGATCAAATGAATGACGGATTGGAAGGGCTGGGAAAGAATGAAATAGGCCGCCTTATCATCGCATATGAGCCCATTTGGGCCATAGGGACAGGTCTCACCGCCACGCCCTCGCAGGCCGAAGAAATTCACATCTTCATTAGAGAGAAACTGGCAGAAAAATATGGAAATGAGACAGCCTCCTGTGCTATAATCCTCTACGGCGGTTCTGTCAAGCCTGACAACACATACGAATTAATCAAAGAGAACAACATAAACGGAGCATTAGTTGGAGGAGCTTCCCTGGAAGCTGACTCATTCATACAAATCGCCAAAGAAGCCATAAGAGCTTACAAGGAGAAAACGTGAGCGCGATACTGACAACAATTCACATCATCATCTGTTTCGTCCTCATCGTCGCCGTTCTTCTTCAATCAGGAAAAGCCGCTGATCTGGCCGGGGCTTTTGGAGGAGGCGGAAGCCAGACGGTCTTTGGTCCCCGGGGTGCAGCCAATATTCTCTCCAGAGTCACGACAGTCTGTGCCGTACTTTTTATGGTCACATCGCTGGGGCTCTTCATGATCTCTTCCGCAGGAACAAAATCAGCCCTCAGTGGTGAAGAAGCACCGGCCCAAGAAAAATCAGCCGTCACAGAAACAGAAAAGAAAGCCGAAGAAGCGAAACCTCCAGTGACAGAGAAGAAACAGGAAAAAGAACAGCCAGGCACTCAAGCGGAAAAGAAAGTTCCTGAAAAGAAAGACTGAATACAATCCGCTTAATTCATGGCGGGTTTTTTTAGATCATCCTTCCAAGCTTCGATGCCGAAGTGGTGGAATTTGGTAGACACGCATGGTTGAGGGCCATGTGAGCCGTTTAAGCTCGTGGGGGTTCGAGTCCCCCCTTCGGCATTCCATTCATCCCATCATTCGTAACTATATCAAAATAAAACAGTTGACTTTCTCTCAATCCCGCCGTATATTATATTTGTGACCGTTTTGTGACCGAAAAATACCAAAAAAAACAAAAATAAACAAAAGAAAACAAAAAATGGCTTCCGTTTATAAAAGAAACAAAATCTGGTATGTGGACTACAGAACTGACGGAAAAAGGATCAGAAAAAAAATCGGACCTTCCAAGAAAGTGGCCGAACTCGAACTCAAGAACATAGAACTTAAGCTTGCGAAAGGCGAACTAGAGATTGTCGAGAGAAAGAAGAAAATTAGTGACTATGTAAAAGAATTCACCAGGTTTCTGGAGGTTAACAAAAAACCCAAAACAACGCAGAGGTATCTGGAAGTTTTATCTCACTTTCAATCATTCCTTTCTAACTATCCTTACACCACCTTATTATCGCAAATAAAGAGCAAGGCCATAGAGGAATACAAACAACACAGAATAAATCATGCTATGCCGAAAACAGTCAATTTTGAGCTCGGGGTACTGAATTATTTCTTTAATCTGGCCATTAAATACAATTATTTATCAAAAAATCCGGTATCCGAGGTTGAAAAGCTGAAGTTGCAAAGGAAGGAACCAAGATTCCTATCCAAAAAAGAAATCAAAATTCTCCTGGACAATTGCGGGAAAAGGCTTTATCCGGTTTTTCTTACGTTTCTCTATACTGGAATGAGGAAGGACGAGCTCAGGAATCTGGAATGGAGCGATGTCGATTTCAAAAACAGAATGATAAGGGTCCAGGTGAAGGATTTCTGGGAGCCGAAAAACGGAGTCTCAAGAAACATTCCCATAAACGATGAGCTGTGCAATGTCTTGAGAAAAATCAAAAGAAAAAGCAATTGGGTATTCGCTGCTGAAAGCGGAAATCGGGTTTGCCATCTCAGAAGGGATCTGGTGAAAATATGCGAGCGATTTGGGATAGAGAATGTTAACCTGCACACGTTCAGGCATACCTTTGCCAGTCATCTGGTAATGGCGGGAGTCGATCTTCCCACTGTTCAGAAGCTTCTTGGCCACAGAGATATAAAAACCACAATGATTTATTCCCACCTGGCACCAGAGCACCTGAAGCACGCAGTCAGAAAATTGGAATTTCAATAATCGCTTAAATATCTGTTTTTATCCTTGATTTCTCTTTTGTCTATCCATTCTTTAACATCATCTTCCTTGAATCTTATCAGCTTTCCAATCTTAACGAAGGGGATTGTTCCCATATGAGTCCATTGATATATGGTAGATATTTTCACATGCAGAATCTGGCTTAATTCCTCAGGAGTTAACAGTTTTATCATCTCTATTATTATTAAATTTTATTTTTATATCTTAACGATACACATTCTCATCAGTCCATCCTTTCAATCTACTATCGCTGGATTAATTCATTCTTCTTCAGATGTCTCCAGATTATCCAGAAACTCTTCCTCCTTGATTCCGCAGTGGCTGTATTCGTAAAAGGTAAGAGAATGAATACAATGCAAGCACTCAAAAGTCACTGGATTGTCATTCCTTAAGGGACACCGTTCGCCTATGGCTCCTGGCGATTTTTTCAGCTGATGATTTCTGCCACGAAGTGGGACCCCGGACAGTCGTTTCTGAAACGGCTTCCTGGACCCCCCGCTCATTCGGAGCGGTGGGATGGGAACTTCGTAAGTGCCAGATCTCTCTTCTCCACCGAGATTGAACTCGTTCTTAAGATTCGAGTCATATTCTCCGAGAACCAAAGAAT
Organism: Candidatus Aminicenantota bacterium; assembly: GCA_050116035.1. GTDB lineage: Bacteria > Acidobacteriota > Aminicenantia > Aminicenantales > Aminicenantaceae > SOIA01. The sequence continues at coordinate 10,195 of JASFPJ010000069.1, forward strand.
CTGGTTGATACAGCACTGGCGGCTCAAAGCTATCAGGTTGAATAATTGAATCCTCTATCGATTTTTCGAACTCTGTTAAGCTCTTGCTTATTGGGTCTTCATAAAGCTCATCTATTAATTTTCCCTCTACTTCTTCCAAGAAATCAAAAATCTTCATTTTGCTGCTCCGTCACGAAATTACATAAATTCATTAATCAAACTGATAATGACCATTTTTAAAGAATAACCTGTCTCATTTATGTGTTTGTCATGAATCTCCCTGAGTATTTCCGTACGGGATTTTTCTTCCCCCTTCCAGGGGACATTCCTCTGGAGGCACTAGTCCCCATTTTGGAGACCGTGGCCCGGGAAAAAAGTATTTTTTCATCCGTTTCGCCTCAAATCAAATCCCTCAGCAATTTGAATTCCACCTTATCAAGGAGTTTAGGTTCCAGCGACTCTTTAACCATATAAGATATTTTCTCCATGTCCTTTTTGTTTACGCAGACTATCCATACTGCGGAAAACAGGAATCCTCGCGGCCCTGGGATTGAGAGGTCCCTGCGGATGTTGGTAAGAATGTGCGGACTTTCGGGGGACAGCTCAATCTCGAGGGCAAAAGTTACGCCGCTTGGCTTGATCCATGCGCAGTCTGCGCCGTTATATTCAATCACAACATTCTTCAGGGATTCAGACAGCTTCAGCTGGATAATCCGGTGATAGAAGCTTCCCTTTCCGCACAGGGGGACGTATTTTTTCCCGACAAACTTGAATCCTTCTTCCGTGGCCTCATCGATTATCTCTGATGATCCTGGTTTTCCCCAGGAAATCCAATGAGGTTTAATCAAATTATTTCTCGACAGCCAGGAAACCATTTTAGCCAGTTCCCAATTACCATGACCAAGCCTTTTCTGGCGTTTTTTTCTGTTATCGGCAGGGAATTTGATGCAGTCGCTTACAAAGCCCTTACTCTGGCTTGAAAGGACTCGAAACCGCCAGCCCGCCTTTTCATCGGGATGTTCTGATTCACCAACCTCTTCAGAATCGTCCACGTTAAAGACAATGCTAGTGCGGACCGGACTGAGCGCTTTTAAGGTTTCTTTTCTGAATTCTTCGATAAGACCAGGTTCGGCGTGGTGGGTATCGAATTTTTTTATTTGTGTGAGATATGCCTGGGAGGCCCAGCGAGCCTTTCTTACGCATTGCCGATTTTTGAGGTTAGGAAGTTCCTCTATCTCTTCCTCTGTTAGGCCTGCGGGCAGTGCAACATAGGGAATATCGCTGATATTGGGAAGATTGAAAATAAAAAAATCTGATATTGTACTCAGAACATGAATCGGCATTAGCTTGGGAGAGTGACAAACAAAACCTATGGAAAAGTTCCTTTTTCTCATTTCCCGGGGAATTGTGTATATAAATGGCTCCGAGAGATCGGATCTCCTGTCAATTTTGTTGGATAGATAGAAATCGTGCGCTTCTTCGAGAATTAATATGTTCTTGGTACCCTGGGAAGGATTGAATTCCCTAAATACCATGAGCCAGGCTAAAAGGAAATTGATGAACAGCCTCAGATAGCCGGGATCAAAAATTTTCCCTGTTTCTATGATAGAGGATTTTTCAACGATCGCCTCAAGACGATGGCTCTTGTGACCATCAAACGATGTTTTCCTGAGTGAGCCAGTTCTGTTCAGGGTTGTCTCATGGTGCTGGATCCTCCGCAGATTCTGGAATGGTATTTTCTGGTTCAGAGCGAAATTGTATATCTCCGAAATCGAAGGACAGGGATTTCCCCTTGATCTGAGATATTCTATAATCCGATTAAGCCGATTGATAGAGGCATCTCTCATGAAGAGTGCGTCTCTTATAAGGGCATTAATCACCCCCATCCATACATCCATCGAACAGCCAGGAGGCGGCATCAATAACTGATGAAATAAACCGAGGGGATTTATCAAAAGCACTTCGTCAGGCTCAAAGAAATTTAAAATATCAGTATGCTCAAGGTGACTGTCAGAAAGAAGCACGGGTATACCATTTCTTGTATTGGAATGGAATATCATCTTCACGACACGACTCTTACCCGACCCGATAGAACCCACATCCAGGAAATTACCCGATATATAATTGTCAGGGGGTTCGACGAATTCCTCCAAAGCTCTATCTTTTACGACAACATCCGATATGGATATTCCATCCTCCAGACGGTCTTTCGGATTAAGAGGGGGAAAGGGAGAGAGATCCAGTGGATCACGGTTTTCCTTCCTGATCTTGTATTGGAGTTCCTGTTTTACCCTTCCCAGTTTGTCGGGATTGTTGTTGGCAAAATCCAGCAGTCTCCTGATGTCGTCTCTGTGCTCTCCCAACGCTCGCGCATAACGTTCAATATCTTTCCCAAGGTAGTTCCGTCTCATTTTTCATTATCCACGAGGGAACAGCTGGTCAAGGAATGCCTTGATAAAAGGAGCGACAGCGGCAGCTACTGCCATCCCGCAGGC
>JASFPJ010000070.1:0-12655 GCA_050116035.1 Candidatus Aminicenantota bacterium
CACTGTACTCGGACCAGACCATTACCTGCCGTTTATCGTCATCGGGCGGGCGCGGAAATGGTCTCTGCAGAAAACACTTGTTGTTTCTTTTTTCTGCGGTTTAGGCCACGTTTTGAGTTCAGTGGTGCTGGGTTTTGTGGGGATTGCTCTGGGGATGGCTGTGACTCGATTGGAGGGAGTGGAATCCTTTCGAGGCGGAATCGCGGCCTGGCTTCTTATCGGGTTCGGTTTTGCCTATTTTATCTGGGGGGTGCACAGAGCCATAAAAAACAAACCCCACAAGCATTTTCATCTCCATGCCGATGGAGAGGAGCATGTGCATTCCCACACCCACGAAGCCGAACATGCCCATGTCCATACCAAGAAGAAGGAGGCCAGTCTAACGCCCTGGATACTTTTTACCATATTCGTATTCGGTCCATGCGAGCCGCTTATTCCGCTGGTCATGTACCCCGCCGCCAAACAAAATATTTCTGGAGTCATTCTCGTGGCTTCTGTCTTTGCTCTGACCACAATCCTCACCATGCTCACAATCATAGCCATATCGTCCTGGGGAGTGAGGTTCATTCGGTTGGGAAAGCTTGAGAGATACGTCCATGCGTTGGCCGGAGCCATGATCTTTATTTCTGGAATCAGCGTCCAGTTCCTCGGATTGTAGGATTCAGGTCTCCATTCTATCTATGAGATTGCTGCGCTTCGCTCGCAATGACACGCCAAATCCATTTTCCAATTTATCTGAGTTGAATAGTATTGAACAATCCTCTATTATCCAGGGGAGAGCCCTTCAATGAAATTCATCGTTGACTGCATGCTCGGGAAGTTGGCCAAATGGCTAAAAATCCTCGGATTTGATGCAGTCTTTTTCAGCAAGATAGAAGATACCGAACTCCTTGCCCTGGCCAAAAAAGAGAAAAGAATCCTGTTGACCAGGGACACCGGACTGCTTGAGAAATCCAGGGACATCCAAACTCTCTTCATCGAGAGCGAGGACTGGAACGACCAGATCGAGCAGGTGCTGGATGCGTTTAAGCTCTGGCAGGATGTCCAGCCCTATTCCCGCTGCATCGAGTGCAACGCTGAACTCAAAGATTTACCGAAGAATCGTGCCAGAAACCTGGTCACGCCGTTTGTCTATGAGAAGGTCGATGCGTTTTCTATCTGTCCTGACTGCGGCCGGGTATTCTGGAAAGGGACTCATCATCAGGATATGGAAGTCAAACTCGAGGAAATACTGAAAAAAAAAGAGAAGGTCAAGTAGACAGTTAAATATTTGTAGGCCTGAACATGCGTAAGCGCTTGATTAATAGGAAGAGAAAATCATATACTTTTTGGCGGAGTCCTGGGAACGAAAAGATAGAATTTGCGTATGAATAAAAAAGAGAGCCACTCTGTATTATTTATGAGAAAGGAGGAGCCATGTTAATACTCACGACTCACAGCATTGAAGGAAAGAAGATTAAAAAATACCTGGGATTGGTTTCAGGTGAGGCCATCCTGGGTGCCAATATCTTCAAGGATTTTTTTGCAGGAATCAGGGACATCGTCGGCGGAAGGTCAGCAGCCTACGAGAAAGAACTCCGCCAGGCAAAGGAAATTGCCCTTGAAGAGATGCAGGAGCAGGCCAAAGCCATGGGCGGCAACGCGGTTATTGGTGTGGACCTGGATTACGAGACCATAAGCGTCGGACAGGCCGGGGGAATGCTGATGGTGAGTGCCAACGGGACCGCTGTTGTCTATGAATAATACCAGGGGAGGAAAGGATGAATAAGCATATTGATGTTATTTCCGTCTTATGGATTGTTTCAGGAGCCTTGGGTATTCTTATCGGCCTCTTTATTTTCTGGATGTTCATCGGGATTTCCATTCTTCCGGATATGGATTGGGAGGCCTCCCAGATTCTTAAAGTCGTCGGTGTCTGGGCAGGCGGGATTATCGCTTTCTTCTCTATCCCTGAGATCATCGCCGGTGTAGGTTTGATAAAAAGGAAAGAATGGGCACGGATCCTGGCTTTAGTCGTTTCTTTTTTCAACCTGATCTGGTTTCCTTTGGGAACAGCGCTGGGTGTTTATTCGATTATCATCCTGTTGAATGACGAATCCGTCCAGATATTCAATCCGCAAATCCAACAGGGGAAAGGAAGTTAGAGAAGTACTGTCTTTTTTATAAAATATTGGAACCAGGGCTGGAGAAGCATTCCTAAACGTTTGATATTCCCTTTAGAGCAGAGGGAGTTTTTCCACCAAGACCACATATTAAAGAGTCCTGTGAAACTTTTCAAAAGATAAGGAATAAGCTCATCTGTTTTCATTTTGATAAGGTTTATCTTTTCAAGTCGACATGAGTAAGTCAGGGAAAAGGATTAAACAGTAACCTCACATTAGAGGAACCACCACGAATTGATCTTGCAGTCCACTTTTTTATTGAAACCTAAGAAAATTTCTGTTATAATATTTCGTTAATTGGCGAAATATAGTAACAAAGGAATTTATAATGAGACAGCATTTAAAAATTTTCAAAGCCCTGGGCGATAGAAACAGACTGCGGATCATGAAGATGCTGGAGGTCAAAGCGATGTGCGTCTGCGAGATTACGGATGTCCTGAACCTTGCCCCTTCCACTGTCTCCAAGCATCTCAGTCTTCTTCATGAGGCTGACCTCATCGAGGACAGAAAAGAGGGAAAATGGGTTAATTATTCTCTTCCTGGAAAAAGCCGAATCCCTTTAGTCTCAGAAATGCTGAAGCTTATCCGTGTTTCCCTTGAAGATGACTCCCAGATTCAAGCGGACCGGAAAAAGGCCAAGAGGGCGGATAGGATAAATATATGCGGCTGAGCCGAATCATCTGGCTGTGTATTAAAGAGAGTGAGTGAAAGATGAAGGATTGGAAAATATTTTTAATCCTGATCGCAGTGTTCCTTGCGGCATTCTGGCTTCCTGTGGAGAGCCTGCGTTTCCAGAACGGGCTCATCGAAGGGTTCGCTCTTTTAAAAGAGTATGCCCGCGACCATGTCCTTCTCTGTCTTGTTCCTGCTTTTTTCATCGCCGGGGCCATTTCGGTGTTTGTCAGCAAGGCATCGGTCATCAAATACTTTGGAGCTCGAGCGAAGAAGATTCTCTCCTACAGTGTGGCATCTGTTTCAGGGTCCATCCTGGCTGTATGTTCGTGCACCGTGCTCCCTCTTTTTGCCGGGATCTATTCTCGGGGCGCGGGTATCGGCCCGGCGACAGCTTTCCTGTATTCCGGTCCAGCGATCAACGTTCTGGCCATTGTTTTGACAGCTAAAGTGTTGGGATACAGGCTGGGTCTGGCCAGAGCTGTGGGGGCGGTGGTGTTCGCAGTCATCATCGGGCTGCTGATGCATTTGATCTTCCGAAAAGAGGAGAGAGACAGGCAAAATGCTGAGGGATTCTCTGAGCTGGAGGAATCTAAAACAGAGAGACCGCTGTGGAAGACCGCTCTCTATTTTGCTTCGATGATCGGATTTCTTATCTTCATCAATTGGGGAAGCGCAGAAGGTTCACTGAGCTTGTGGCATATTATCTATAGAGCAAAATGGTTCATCGGTGGAGGTTTCCTCTTGGTTGTCATCTGGATGACCTGGAGATGGTTTAAAACATCAGAGCGCAAAGAATGGATAGATTCCACCTGGTTTTTTGCCAGGCAGATTCTTCCCCTTCTTTTTGCAGGCGTTTTGATCTCAGGATTTTTACTCGGGAGGCCGGGTCATGAGGGATTGATTCCCAGTCGCTGGGTGGCTGACCTTGTGGGAGAAAATTCCCTTGGAGCCACTCTTTTTGCCTCTGTTGCCGGGGCTCTGATGTATTTTGCCACTTTGACTGAGGTTCCGATCCTGCAGAGCCTGATCGGTTCAGGAATGGGACAGGGTCCTGCTCTGGCACTTCTTTTGGCCGGACCCGCTCTGTCGCTTCCCAACATGCTGGTCATCAGGAGCATCATCGGGACAAAAAAAACTCTCGTGTATATCGGTCTTGTCGTTGTTATGGCCACAGCGACAGGCATGATTTACGGGAATCTCTTGAGTTAGGAATAAGGAGATAAAATGGAAATCAAGATTCTGGGAATGGGATGTCCCCGCTGTGATGAGGTCATGAAGAGGACGATGAACGTCCTGGCAGAGCTTAACGTTCCCGCTGATGTCCAGAAGGTGAAAAACCTAAAGGAGATTTCTTCCTATGGTGTTTTGTCCACTCCGGGCTTGGTCATCAATAACACGGTGAAAGCTCAGGGCCGAATCCCATCTGTCGCTGAGATAAAGGAATGGATTCAGGAAGAGACTCAGTAGTCTTTCAGATCAGGGAAAAGCGAGTTAAAATTGCTCTATTTTCTCTTTTTGAAATGATGATGTAAAGATACCAAAACTGCCTGGGAACTTCTTTATTATACAAACCGAAGGTTAAGACTGGCTCACAGAGCAACTGAATTTTGGCTATTCTCTTTCATAAAGTTGATAGGGGGAATATTTATTCAAGTGATTCAACATATCCAGATAAGCTTTTGAATATCAGAGATAGGACAAATGTAGGATTTTTAATGAATAGGACTTTTGTACTTGACGAGAAGCAAGAGATGCGATAATCTTACATATATGATAATCTTACATATCCGAAAATAGGAGCTAAGCAATGTCATCAAAAACCTTGATTGCCGCGGCGGCCAAGCCAATCATCCTGTCGATTCTTCAATTAGGTGAAAGCTATGGATACCAGATCATCAAGCGCGTCCGTCAAGCCTCAGGCGGAGCCTTGGACTGGTCGAGCGCCCTGCTCTATCCCGTCCTGCACCGGCTGGAAAAAGACGGATTGATCCAGTCCCAATGGAAACTTTCGGAAAAAGGCCGGATGCGGCGGTGCTACCGCATAACCGATGCCGGACGAAAGGAACTCGCTGTTGAAAAGGAACGGTGGATCAGTATTCATGATGTGCTTGAAAAGTTCTGGGCGACGGCTTGATTCCCTGATCGAGAGAGAGGAAAAAAAGATGTTCGACCTTGAAAACGCCATTCGAGAATGGAAAAAATCTCTTTTCAAAGACCCTGGAATCGAGGAAAGCCATGTCATCGAGCTTGAGGAAGGGCTGAGGGAGGAAATCGAGGAGCTTTGCGAAGAAGGATTGAGCAAGGAAGAAGCCTTCCGCCGCGTTGCCGCCGAAATGGCGCCGGCCGATGTGCTGGGAGCAGAATTCTACAAGGTCCGCACCACTCGCAGGTCGGGCCGCCCCTCCTGGAAGGCACCGCGCTTTATGCCGCTGATGCTCTGGAGCTATTTCAAGGTGGCCCTGCGGAAAATCAACCGCCAGAAAAGCTATTCCTTTATCAATATCGCCGGCCTCTCGGTCGCTATGGCCTGTTTTCTGTTGATCCTGACCTTTATCCAATTCGAGCTGAGCTTCGACCGTTTTTTCGAAAATTCCGAAAGAATCTTCCGGGTTTCCCTGCGCGGAGATTCCCCGGAGGATGACAGTTACCAGATCAGCACTCCGGAAATCCTATCGAAAGCCATAAAAACCTCGATTCCCGAAATCGAAAAGGCGGGGATTATCCAAAGATCGCGCAACGCTCTGATTCAGGCCGGAGACAAGCACTTCACAGAAGACGGCTTGTTCGCGGATGCGGGTTTTTTCGAGCTTTTCTCATTCGACCTTGTCCTTGGCGGCTGGGCTGAGGTCCTGGCGGCGCCCAATTCCATTGTCCTCGCCGATCGTTTGGCCGAGAAACTATTCGGTAACGCTAATCCTATCGGTCAAAGCATCCATTACAAGGGGAGATTCTTCAGCTGTGAGCTGGTTGTGACCGGAGTCGTGAAGCATCCGCCGAAAAATTCCCATCTGCAGTTCGATTATCTTGTTTCCACCGCCACCATGGCTGTGGATGAAGGATTAAAGGATTGGTTCAACACTTGGGATACCTATGCTTTCCATACCTATGTCGAGCTTCAGCAGAAACAAGCTCAACACCAGGTCGAGAAGAAAATACGATCCCTGATGGAAGAGGCCAGGCCGGAAATAGCCCTGAGGGAAGATGCGGTTTTTTTGCAGCCGGTCACGGATATTCATCTTAAATCCAGGGTGGCAGGAGCGACCGCGACCAACAATCGGATCCAAACCGTCTATCTTTTCGGCTCGATAGCGCTGATCATTCTCCTGATCGCGGGCATCAATTCCATGAATCTCTCAACGGCCTGGGCAACGACCCGGAACAAGGAAGTCTCCATGCGCAAAGTGATCGGAGCGCAGCGGATCGACTTAATCAAGCAGTTCATGGGAGAATCCTATTTATTGACCACTTTGGCCATGGTTCTCTCCATCTTGATGTTCTATGCGCTTTTCCCTGTCTTTTCAGGCTTTGTGGGAATCAACCTGACGGTCAATGAAGTCGACATCGTTCCCCTGGTTCTCTCGATCGGGGGCACCATCATCTTCGTAGGCGCCTTCTCGGGACTTTATCCCGCATTGGTGCTATCGTCCTTCCAGCCGTTTTCTATCGAAAAGAAACTGTCCACAGCCTGGCTGAGAGGATCCAGGGTCAGGAATTTGCTGGTTGTCCTGCAGTTTTCAGCCGTAATCCTGCTGATGATCGGAACCCTCGTCATCACCCGGCAGCTGAATTTCATTCGGCACAAAAACCTGGGATTTAACAGGAAGCATGTCATGATTCTTCCGATTCGGGAGGAGGAGGCGATAAGCAAGGCTGGGGCCCTGAAAACCGCCCTGGAGGGATTCAACAAGATTCAAAGCGTGACAAAATCGGACTCGACCCCGCTCAAGCTCAGCACCATGGCCGGAGGCTATAAGATCCAGAAAGAAAACGGGGAGACCATAAAAATCGACATGTATATAGCCAATGTCGATTATAATTTTCTCGATGTCTACGGAATCAAATTGGCCGAAGGACGAAATTTTTCACCAGATTTCCCCACTGACAGCCAGGCCGTGCTGGTCAATCAGGCAATGGTGAGGAAGGGGGGGTGGAAGAATCCCCTCGGCCGGAAAATAATAAACTCCACAATCATCGGCGTGGTTGAAGATTTCCATTTCGACACTCTTCACAAGCCTATCGAACCGGTAGTATTCGTATTCCGGCCGGATGAAAGGTCCTTTGGTGGAATCAATATCGGAATCCGATTCCGGTCGGATGATCCCGAAGACACCCTGGCCCAAATCAAAAATGTTTTCGCACAGCTCATTTTAGGCCAGCCGTTTGATTTTTATTTTCTCGATGACGCCTATAACCAGCTCTACCGCCGTGAAAAAAGGCTGGCCCTCATGATCGGGTATCTGGAGGGATTAGCGATACTCCTGGGATGCATGGGGCTGTTCGGGCTGGCCGCTTATTCCGCGCAGCGGCGGTCCAAGGAAATCGGGATCCGCAAGGTCCTGGGCGCTCCGGTTTTTAGCATCGTACGGATGATGTCCCGGGAATTCCTAATCCTGGTCGGAATATCCAATGTGATTGCCTGGCCTCTGGGATACTACCTGTTGCACAGGTGGCTGCAGGCCTATGCTTACCGTTGCTCCTTCGGAATAGAGATCTTTGTCCTGGCAGGCCTGGCAGCGCTGTTGATCGCAACGGCCGCAGTGAGCCTGCATACGGTTCGGGCATCGCTGGCTAACCCGGTCCAAAGTATACGGTACGAGTAAAAGATGGAGTTCCGGGGATACAGACTGAATTCAGCCGCAAAAGGTTTAAAGCCTTTATAAAGAACCAGTTGAGAAAATTGGGGATTGTCCCCAATTTTTGTCCAATTTCTGTCCGCCCAATTTTTGATATTGATGAAAATGCATTTGAAGTATTAACAAGCAAGAACAAGCATGAAAATGGAGATTCAAACTGTGCTCTATAATAAATTGGCAATTTTGCGACAATCATAAAATTTTTCTTGAAGTTTCTTGTCTGTATTATCCTGGACGAAGGGATAACGGCTTTGTATTATTTCTGTTCGACTCTGGCTAAGAATATCTTGTATTTAGCGCTCATACCTTCATTGGCTGACCATCTTTCAATTTCTTCTAAATCGACTTTTTTATTTCTGTAGACTGCAATGGCTTGTTCTAAACTCTGTCTATCGTCCCAATGATAAAAAGCGATTAAGCGGTCTTTGACGCAGTCAGTCGGAGAGAGAAGCTTTAATATATTTCCCCCTTTTTTAATTTCTGAAATTTCCTTGACGGGTTCTTCTCCGACAGAAAGCGGTGGAGAAACAAAATCTATGAAATATTCCGTATCGGCGTGCTTGTAGTATCTATCCTCTTCATAAAACTCAAGATCAAAGAGTAATTGTTTGACTTCTTTTTGCTTGTCAGAAGAAATCAAAACGAAATCTAAATCATAAGACATGTATTTGTTATTTGTATAAATAACAACACATGCTCCTCCAGTCAGAATGACCTCAATTCCATTTTTGAGAAGATATCCAGAAATGACTATGGCCATATCTTTCAGTGACAGTCCCTTTAATTTCATGGCGTTTTATCTTATAAGGGTTTTCCCGTTCTACGGGGTCTTAATCTCGGAAGATAGATTCTTTCTCTCTCTTCATCCGGAATGAATTTTAGAATTTTTTCAAACAGTGATTCCAGTTCTTTTTTGAATGGATATCTCGGGTTGAATCCAAACAATCTGACCTTTCCTTTAAGTTTACTGTAGAGAATTCCATCTTCCTCCATGTTCAATAGTTGTTTTTGAACTCCATTCAAATACAGACCAAGCATTTTAGCGATTTCTCTTGGGTACGACTCGCCATGCGTATAAATGTACAAAAGAATTTTTCCTTTATTCTCTGAGCCAAATATACCTTTGAACATATTCCGCCTCCAAACCAATAAAGAAGGTCAAATGACCAATAATAGTAGTCATATGACCACTAAATTAATAATAGGTTTGATAGCACTAATTGTCAAGAAATAAAAAATAAACATTTAAAACTTTTGATCAGGATAGAACGAAAATTTTTTTATCAGAAAGGATGGGGCCAAAAAAACAGTTTTACCTGTTTTTCATAATGTCCATGAGTCCATTGCAGCTCAAAAGGGTGGCAAAGCCGTAGGAGAGATTTTTAAGCGTGGCCAGATGGAAATCTTCACTCACAGTGGATGTTCCATCCGCGAGAAAAAACACGCGGAAATCCCGGACAAACGCGTCTCTCGCTGTGGTCTCGCAGCAGAGGTTGGTCATAACGCCACCGATTATCAGGTCCTGGATGCCGTGCTCTTTTAATTTTTCCTCAAGTCCGGTGTTGTGGAATGCGCTGTAGGTTGCCTTCGGGATGACCGTGTCTTCCGGGCTCACACACAATTCAGGAAGAAGGTGGGCCTCATCTTTTCCTTTGATGATCAGGTCCGCCCACCATTGGCCGAGCATGCCTGATTCTTCTGTGGATTCATGGCCGTGTTGCGTAAAAAACAGCGGCAGATGCTTCTCCCGGGCAGTCTGTATCATATTTTTAACATTACTGAGAACGGGAAGGATGATCCCGCGGAAATACTCCTGAAGGTCGATGAGCAGGATGCCCGTCTTTCCTTTTTCTGGAGTCCAGTTGTGGGTGTTCAATCTTTGAATGGTTTCATCTATATTCATCTAAATATTTGCTCCTTTCTACGGGTTTTTGTATTTTAACTCTTCAGTATCAGGAAAAAAAGGGATTTTATCAGAGAAAAAATTCAAAACCAGGATGAGTCAGGCAAAGAGGGATCAACACATGGAAAAAGGAGGGTAAAGCGCCGAAGATAAGGAAGTTAAATCGAAGAAGACTAGTGGCGAAATTATTTTTTTGGCTTAAGGACAGTCATCTGTCCGGCGGCTGATTCAATCTTATTTCTTGAGAAATAGATAGGAAAGTAATCTCCTCTGGCCCAGATCTCGAACAGGTCAGCGTAATGGGGACTTTTAGGATTTCCGGATTGTCCGGGACTGTTCGTGCCAAGGGAGTTATCCCAGTCGCTGAGATCGGCGATGATCCGGAAGGAAGCGCCGGATGTCTGGTTGAATCCACTCGAGGTATTATTCACTGTATAGCTGTTTCCACCTCTCGGCAGGGGCCCAACGTCAAGTTGGGCGCGGAGTTCCTCATTTACGGCTCGGCTGAGCATATGACGGATTGTCACATGATGGAATTTTTCCTGTCCATACTGCCATTTATTCATATCCGGACCCAGGCGTTCGACAAGGTCCGAGACTCCTTCTTCAAGGCTTTGGATCAAGAGAGAATCGCGGCCAGCCACAGGATCGAGTCCGAAATGTTCATCCGGCGAGATGAGGAAATCGATCATCTTCTTTCGCGAACCTGAGGAAAAGACTTTTCGTGCTTTTTCCGGAATGTATTTCTCCCAAACGTTTCTCGTGAGGCGCCGCACCCAGGTCGTATATATCGATGCGTGGATAGAATCCTTGTCCATGACATAATCCCAGGTCAGGAGCATTTCCATGGCCTTCTGAACTCTGGACTCGTCTGAATGAAGCCCTTTCAGGAGAGGGACGAGTGTCCGGGCCGGGATGGAAAGCTCATCCTGCTGGAGGTCCATCATATCCTTCAGTGTCAGTTTTTTCTTCGCGCTGAGAAATTCCTTTATTCGGAGGAATCGAAAAGGGGCTGACCACTGGAGTCCGAGGATATGGGGATATCCTTCAGGCACATTATACTGGTTTGCCGTGGCAAAAAAGTCCTGTTCAGGATTATTGACATGAGGAAGTTTTTTAATCGGAAGATACCCCCCCCACTCGAACCGGCCATCGCCGGGTACAGGAAGGAGCCCGTTCCAGTTTTTTCGCAGAGGTGTGATGCCGACCGCCTGCCATCCGATGTTTCCCTGGATATCTGCCCAGACCATGTTTTCAGAAGGGGTATGAGAATAGCTGCAGGCCTCTCTGAATTGCTCCCAGTTCTTGGCCTGGTCCATCCGCAAGCTGGCGAGGTAAGGAGCCCCACCGATTTCAAGCCAGGCTGCCCGTAGGGCATAGGCTTTCTTGTTGTTTTTGTCTTCGTAGAGAACCGGCCCGTGCCTCGTGAATTTGAGGTCAGCGGTTACGGGAGGCTGGCCCTTCACATGAATGATTTCTTGAATCACGTTCATGTCTTCCCATTTTCCCTTGTACAAGTACTGGTTGGGATTAACGGGATTTGTCTCGTAAACACAGAGGTCTTCCTGGTCTATGGCAAAAATGGTGAGCCCCCAGGCGCCATGTTCATTGTGTCCGATGGATACTCCCGGCAGGGCAGGCTCGCCGCCGCCGATGACATTCCAGCCAGGTGCAACCAGATGAACCCAGTACCTGAGCGAAGGGATCTGTTGGCTGCGGTGAGGATCATTGGCCATCATCGGAAGACCGGTTGTGGTGAGTTTTCCACTCACCACCCAGTTATTGCTACCCAGGTCCATTGTCCGCCGGATGTGCTCAAAAGGAGGAAGAATAAAATATCCAGGATGAGCCAGGGATTGATTTGCCCTGAGTGAAGAATCGGCTATGTCCTCTGGCGTAAACCTGACGCGTGAGCGAGATGCATAATAGAGCTCTAAGATGTCACGGGAAATCAGGGAAAGGTCTGCTCCATTTTCCACTTTGAGACCAGAACCAGAGGGATTGAGGTCCAGCAGGCTTTCTGCCTTTTTCGCACCCAAGATCCTGACTGTTCTGGACACGGAAATCTCAGAGCCACAGTTGCGGAAGAGCCCGTTATGCCTAGAGACGACGACTTCTGGAGTCCAGTGCTCTGGTTTGATGCCCAGAAGGTGGAACTCAAGGGGAAAAAGATCCGGATTCTGTTTAACGAAGTCGATATAGGCGTTGATTCCCCTGACAAAAGATGTGATGATCTCTTGGCCCTGGGGATGATAGTGGTCCATCTCTTTTTTCATATCCACACGGGCTTTGAGGAGACGGGCTCCGATATCCCGGTTCAGCGCTTTTTCTCCCAGGACTTCAGCCAGGGTTCCTGTTGCCTGACGCCGCCAGATCTCGAGCTGGAAAAGCCTGTCTCTGGCGACATTGAATCCCTGCGCGAAAAAGAGGTCTTTTTGGTTCTGGGCGAAAACATGGGAGATCCCCCAGCGGTCCTTGATGATTTCCACTGGCTCTTCGAGACCTTGAATGAGAAGAGTCTCTTTCTTTGCTTCTGTCCGTGAATGAACACAGGCGGTGGAGGTCGCCAGGAAGCAAAGCATTAAGGAAAGCGTGAGAATTTTTTGTCCTTTCATGATGACCCTTTCCTGATTTTTTGTTTTGTTCTTTATTAACCTGGATTATTCACGAGTCGAGGTTGCCTCAGACTCCGTTGCGAAGAGCGTAGTGAACGTGGCAATTTCATTAACATATCATTGCGAGGAACGAAGTGACGTGGCAATCTCATTAAGAGAAGTTTTTTTTTAAAATATGAGATCGCCACGCTTCGCTCGCGATGACAATTGACCTAATAAAAGGTCGTCAGATTTGCTCGCACTTAGGGTAAAAGATGCCGACATAAGATTATTTGTTATCCTTCAAAGGTTTTTTGTAATTGAGAAGTCGGCCTATTTTATGAATAATTCAGGTTAACATGGATTCGAGAAGAGTTCCAGCTAAAATTATTAATAAAATGCGGCTTTTGAACCTGTATCTTCATGGTTAGAAGACAGAATTCATTGCCGCCGCTGCATTCGAAATTT
>JASFPJ010000071.1:0-12627 GCA_050116035.1 Candidatus Aminicenantota bacterium
GATAAAATCCAAATCCGCAAAAGCGGATACCATCATCAGCAGGGTTGACCGGGGAAGGTGAAAATTGGTTAAAAGCCTGTCCACCGCGTTAAACTGGTATCCGGGATAGATAAAGAGTTGAGTCGAACCTGACCCAGATTGAATTTTTCCGCCCTGAGATGCACTCTCCAGAGCCCGCACCGAAGTCGTCCCCACCGCACACACCGGCTGTGACAGTTTTTTGGCCTCGTTTATGACGCGGGAGGAGGATGGGCTGATTGTGTAATTCTCTTCCAGCATCCGATGATCTTCTGTTTTTTTTGCCCTGACTGGCTGGAAAGTAGCCAGTCCGACGTCGAGCGTGATTCGGACGATCCGGACGTCCTTACCTTTTATTTCTTTGAGAATATCAGGAGTGAAGTGAAGGCCGGCTGTTGGAGCGGCGATGGCGCCTTCTTTCTGGGCAAAGATGGTCTGGTATCGTTCCAGATCCATAGTTCTCCATTCAGGATTTTCGGATGAGCGTTTGATGTACGGAGGAAGCGGTGCAAAGCCGAATTTTTTCAATTTCGGAAGGATATCGTCTGCGGAAAAACGTATCGTTCTCCTTCCTTCAGGTCCGGCATCTTCAATTTTCCCTTCGAAATCCTCTGCAAAGAATATGACATTCCCTGATTGGGCGTATTTTGCCGGCCGGCAGAGGACTTCCCACAGGCCTTTCTCTTGTTCCTTCAGAAAAAGGAATTCAATTTTTTTCCCCTCTTTCTGTCCGTAGACTCGAGCCGGGATGACTTTTGTCGCGTTCAGCACGAGAACATTATCTTTCTGGAGATAAGAGGGAAATTCAATGAACTGGGAATGGATGATTTCCTTTGTTTCACGATGGAGGACCATCATCCGCGACTGCTCTCTTTTGGGGAGGGGTTTTTGAGCGATGAGTTCAGCCGGAAGCTCGTAGTCAAAATCAGATACCAATAGGGGTCGCGTCTTAACATTTAACATTGGACGTTTATTTATTCTTTCTGTGGTTCATATTCCGTGAAAATAAAGATGCCTTCTATTAAAGTTTAATCAAGATCTTTTTAATATTTGAATCTATCTCTTGTCAACGCGATTACTATTGAGAAATGTTAAATGTTAAGACGCGACCCCTACTCTTAGTCTTTGAAGAGTTTTCTCTGGGAAGAGGGAGAGGAGGCCAGGCCCAGATGCTTGTAGGCCTTCTGGGAGACTTTTCGGCCGCGAGTCGTCCGTTCGAGAAATCCGATGCGCATGAGAAACGGTTCGTAGATCGACTCGATAGTATCTTTTTCTTCGTCGATCGCCGCGGAAATCGTGTTGATCCCGACTGGTCCTCCACCGAAGTTTTCGATGATGGTCATCAGGATTTTCCTGTCGACATCATCCAGGCCCAGGGAATCGACTTCCATCATATCCAGAGAAGTCGTGGCTTCATTCCCTGTGATCTTTCCCGAGCCTTTAACGTCCGCATAGTCTCTCACCCGCCTCAACAGCCGGTTGGCCACTCGTGGAGTTCCCCGGGAACGCAGGGCAATCTGCTCGGCTCCCTTATCGTCAATTGAAACCTTGAGGATGGAAGCCGACCGCTTGATGATTTTTTTGAGGTCTTGATTCTTGTAGTAATCGAGACGGTGGATGATGCCGAATCTTCCCCTCAGGGGAGGAGTGATACGGCCAGCACGTGTTGTGGCTCCGATCAGAGTGAATTTCTTGAGCTGGAGTTTATGGCTCCTTGCGCTTGGCCCTTGGCCGATGACAAGATCCAGACTGAAATCTTCCATGGCCGCATACATGATTTCCTCCACTGAAGGGTGGAGGCGGTGGATTTCGTCGATGAACAAAGTTTCTTTGCTCTGGAGATTGGTGAGAATGGCGGAAAGATCACCGGTTCTTTCGATCACTGGACCGGAAGTGGGCTTGATGCCCACACCCATTTCCTTGGCGATCAGGTAAGCCAGACTGGTTTTTCCCAAACCTGGCGGTCCATAGAGGAGAACGTGGTCAAGCTGTTCGTTTCTTTTGCAGGCTGCTTTGATGAATATTTTCAAGTTGGACTTGACGGTTTCCTGGCCAACGAATTCTTCAAAGTTACGGGGCCTGAGGCTGTCTTCGAAGAGGAGGTCTTCTTTTGTTTTGACTGGAGTGAGCACGGCTTCCATTTTGTTTCCGTTTTTCAAAGCTTGGCCATCTTCCTCAAGCTCTCCCTGAGAAGCGTCTCAAAGCCTGCATCAAGAGAGAGCGATTTTATTGTTTCATCCACGACCGTTTCGACTTCCTTTCTCTTAAATCCGAGGTTCATGAGAGTGGCTATCAAATCTTCCTTTTCCTCAAAACCTGGGGCCTCCAGCACCTTTTCTTTCTTTTCGAGCTTTTCCTGGAGTTCCAGGGCGATACGCAGGGCGGTCTTTTTTCCGATCCCAGGTATGAGTGAAATGCGAGCCACATCACTCTTTCTGATAGCGTCTTCAAGGTCAGACGCTTCAATTCCCGAGAGGATGTTCAGGGCCAGCTTCGGGCCAATCCCTGAGATGCTGATGAGTTTCAGGAAAATTTCTCTCTCTTCTTCTGTCGAGAATCCGTACAGAAAGAGAGAATTATCTGTGAGATGAGTATAGATAAACAGCTCCATTGTTTCGTTGAGATTCCCCAGTTGAAGATAGGTGGACAGGGGAATCCAGACGCGGTAACCCACGCCACCCACGTCCAGGATAGCCTGGTTAGTCGACTTTTTTATCAGGTTTCCTTTCAGATAAGCGATCATTCTCTCTTGTCCTTCACCTTTGCGATTCTCTTATCTTTTGCTGGAAGAGTCTTGCGTTAAGATGGCAGAAGGCAGTCGCCAGGGCATCCGAGGCATCTGTCTCCAGTTTTTCGTTCTTGATGTTGAGGAGAGTTTTGACCATTGCTCTCACCTGGTTTTTTTCTGCCTGTCCGTAACCTGTGACTGCTTTTTTTATTTCCAGGGGGGAGTACTCGTGGAGCGAGCAGTCGTGGGAAGCGATAGCCACGAGTGTGGCTCCTCTGACCTGACCGAGAGTAATAGCTGTCTTGATATTCTGGGCGTAAAAGGGATTCTCTATGGCCACTTCATCCGGTTCATAGGCCTGGATGATTTCCTCAAGACGCGATTTGATTTCGTTAATTTTGTGATGGAAAGGTTTCTTGCGGGAAGGCTTGATCACCCCAGAGCTGAGAACGGTGTATGAGTTTTCGGAGAATTCAATGATGCCGTAGCCTGTGGATTGTATGCTGGGATCGATTCCGAGGACCCTCATCAAATTTATTTATGAAGAATATTTAGCGATTTCTTCTTCATCTATATCAAAATTTGCCCAGACATTCTGAACATCGTCATGGTCTTCCAGCTCTTCCATCAACCTCAGGAGTTGCTGAGCCTGTTTTCCCTCCAGCTTGACATAGTTCTGGGGGATATACCCCAGGTTAGAAGCGGCCAGTTCGATATTGTGTTCTTTGAGGGCATTGACCACGGCTTCAAATTCCTCCGGCGGAGTGAAGATCTCATAATTACTGCCGTCTTCCCTCAAGTCTTCTGCTCCTGCATCCAGGATGATTTCCAGCAGTTCATCCTCTGAGGCCTTTTCCTGCTCAACGACGATGTATCCTTTACGGTTGAACATCCAGGCGACACACCCGGATTCACCGATGTGACCGCTGTTTTTGGTGAAAATATGTCTTAATTCTGAGACAGTTCTGTTTTTATTGTCAGATAAAGCTTCAACATAGATGGCCACACCACCCGGGCCGTATCCTTCATAGGCAATTTCTTCATAGCTGACGCCTTCCAGTTGTCCTGTTCCTTTCATTATGGCTCGTTTGATGTTATCCGCGGGCATGTTGACGGCTTTGGCGTCGGCGATGGCTTTTCTCAATCGGGGATTGGTATCGGGCTCACCTCCACCCATGCGGGCGGCAATGGATAATTCACGGATGATTTTCGTGAATAGTTTTCCTCTTTTGGCATCCTGGGCCGCTTTTTTGTGTTTGATGGAGTGCCATTTTGAATGCCCGGACATCTTATCTCCTTTGAGATTAATTCACGGAAATTCTAACACAAATATCAAAGGCATGTAAACTGCCAGGGTTAAACAGAGAAAAGGGAAAATGATGGAGTCATAATGAAAGGATCCTAACCCGTAATGCGAAGGAAAATTCTAAATATGTTTGGAATTTTAGAGAAGTGTAGATTTAATATTTGACATACTATAGGGGGGTATAGTATAATTAATAAAAAAGTGATTGATGTTCCTATCCAGGAGGCATGAATGAAAGAACAGCTAACGACACACAAAGAAGAGATTGTTCCTCTCAAAAGGATCGAAGGGCAGATCAGAGGGATTCAGAAAATGATCGAGGATAAGAGATACTGCATTGATATTTTGACCCAGCTTTCCTCTGTCGTGGGAGCGATCAGGCGGGTTGAAGAGAATATCCTGAATAGACATCTGAGAGGATGCGTCCGTGAGTCATTCACCAAAGGAAATAAAGAAGACAGGACGAACAAGATCGATGAAGTCATCGATGTCCTGCAAAAATTCAGAAAGTAATAAGGAGAGGAAAAAAGCACAGAAGGAGAAGTGAAAGTGAAAGAAAATAAAGAGTCAGTATCCGGAAAAAAGTCAAGGCCGGAACATGAAGAAAGCCATAATACGAAATCCGAAAGGATAGACCTTCCCATCGTGGGGATGAGCTGCGCGAGCTGTGCGTCAACAATCCAGAGCGGCCTCTCCAAAATAAAAGGAGTCGAAAAGGCAAATGTTAATTTTGCCACTTCAAAAGCCTCGGTCCTTTACCAGCCTCAGTATGTGACGCCTGAGGATTTTATTTCATCGGTAAGGAAAAGCGGTTACGAGGTGGGAACAGCTTCTATCGAAATTCCTGTTCAGGGCATGCAGTGTGCTTCCTGTGTGCAGAATATTGAAAAGACTCTTCTGGCAAAAAGAGGCGTCACCAAAGCGTCAGTGAATCTGGCGACCGAGAGAGTCAAAGTTGAATATCTGCCTTCGGAAATCAGTCTTGTTGAAATCAGAAATGTCATAGAGCAAGCGGGATATAGAGTCCTTGATATCCCTTCGGAAGAGGAATTTGGAGACGTTGAGAGACGGACACGGGAGAAAGAATACAAAAAGCTCAGGCTGAAGTTCTTTGCGGGATTATCCCTGGGCCTCATCATATTCTTAGGAAGTATGCCCGATCTGTTCCCATGGATTCCTGACCTCCTGAATAATTTCTTTGTTCTCTGGATCCTTGCGACCCCTGTTCAGTTCTGGATTGGATGGCAGTTTTACAGGGGAGCCTGGGGGGCTTTCAAACACAGGAATGCAGACATGAACACCCTGATTGCTGTGGGCACATCGGCGGCCTACCTGTACAGCGTAATGGCCACGCTTTTTCCTTCTTTTTTCGAGTTAGGGGGAATAAGGCCTGAAGTGTATTTCGATACATCTGCCATGATCATTGTCTTGATTCTTTTCGGAAGGCTTCTTGAGGCGCGAGCCAAAGGCCAGACTTCAGAAGCGATCAAAAAGCTGGTCGGACTGCAACCGAAAACAGCACGGGTTCTTCGAGATGGAAAAGAAGTGGATATTCCTGTTGAGGAGGTTTTGGTCGGAGAGGAGATTGTCGTGCGCCCCGGTGAGAAGATCCCAGTTGACGGCGTTGTTCAAGAGGGAAAATCCACTGTGGATGAGTCCATGATCACGGGTGAGAGTATGCCTGTGAAAAAAGAAGCCGGGAATGAGGTCATCGGTGCCACCATTAATAAGACAGGAAGTTTTAGGTTCCAAGCGAAAAAAGTGGGAAAGGATACAGCTCTTGCCCAGATCGTCAAACTTGTCCAGGATGCACAGGGTTCCAAAGCCCCCATCCAGAGATTGGCAGATGTCATTGCCGGGTATTTTGTGCCTATCGTGATTTCCATCGCCATTGCCACATTTATTATCTGGTTTAATTTCGGCCCGACTCCAGCCTTAACATTCGCTCTTTTGAATTTTGTGGCGGTGATGATCATTGCCTGCCCATGTGCTTTAGGGCTGGCCACTCCCACTGCGGTTATGGTCGGGACAGGGAAAGGAGCGGAGAACGGTATCTTGATCAAGGGCGGCGAAAGTCTGGAGACAGCCCATAAGCTCACCACCATAGTTTTTGACAAGACAGGCACTCTGACTAGGGGAGAGCCTGAAGTGACAGATATTATTCCCTTGAATTCTTATTCGGACACGGAAATTTTGAAATTCGCAGCCAGTGCCGAGAAGGCCTCAGAGCATCCGCTGGGCGAGGCGATCATTAAAAAGGCAGAGGAAAAACAGGTCAGCCTTCACGATCCCAAACAATTTAACGCCGTGGAAGGACATGGAATCGAAGCAGTGGTGGAGGATATTCCGGTTCTTCTGGGAAATTTAAAACTCATGGAAGACCGGAAAATCGACATTAAGGGATTGAAAGAAAGAACAGAAAGTCTCGCCAATGAGGGGAAAACTCCCATCTATGTGGTCATTGATGGACAAGTGGCGGGATTAATCGCGGTGGCCGATACATTGAAGGAGAATTCCGTTCAAGCCGTTGAAAAGCTTAAGGAGCTCGGTTTAGAGGTGATCATGCTCACAGGAGATGACCGCAGGACGGCTGAGGCCATCGCCCAAAAGGTTGCGATCAACAGGGTTTTTTCCGAAGTCCTTCCTGAAGATAAGGTTCATGAGATAAAAAGGCTTCAATCCGAGGGCAAAAAAGTAGCTATGGTCGGAGATGGCATCAATGACGCTCCGGCTTTAGCTCAAGCGGATGTAGGAATAGCCATCGGTTCAGGAACAGATGTCGCCATGGAAGCCTCGGATATCACTTTAATCAGAGGGGATCTTCAGGGAGTCGTTGCGGCCATCGAACTCAGCCGAAGAACGTTCCGTGTCATCAAACAGAACCTCTTCTGGGCGTTCTTTTACAACACGGCAGGCATCCCGATTGCGGCCGGAGTGCTTTATCCTTTTTTCGGGATTTTATTGAATCCGATATTCGCCTCCGCCGCCATGGCTTTCAGTTCGGTTTCGGTGGTGTCCAATTCTCTCAGGTTGAGACGGATTAAACTCAGGATATAGAGGGAGATTATACATGGTCGAAAAGATAATTGTTTTTGCCTCAGGGATTGTACTGATTATTTTGGTCAACTGGTATTTCTTTTTTTCGAAAAAGAAATCAATTGAAGCCCAACAGGTAGAAAGCCGACTTCAGGAAGTGAAAATCGTGGTGAAGGGAGGCTATGACCCGGATGTTATCGTTGTCAAGAAGGGAATTCCTGTCCGTCTGAATTTTTATCGAGATGAAACCGCTGACTGTTCGGATACGATCGTATTCGGAGATTTTAATATAAGAAAGCCTCTTCCCGCGTTCAAGACAACGCCTGTCGAGTTCACTCCGGAAAAAGAAGGAGAGTATGTTTTCACATGCGGAATGGGAATGCTTAGAGGAAAATTAATAGTCAGATAAAGGGATAAAAATAGAATTTTAATACTCAAGGAAGGAACCTTTTGTTTGATAAATTGACAATATCAATAGTTATTATAAAAATAATCAAGAATTGGAATACAAAGGTCACAACTCAAAAACGGATAGTAAAAGATAATTGATTTTTTTGAGATATTCTGGCTTCAACAGAGACTAACAGAGAGGAAAAAAATGAGAAAAAAAATAATTGTTTTTTCGCTCATTATGGTTTTTTTGAACTCAGTCGCAGCTGTTTCTCAGGAGATAAACACTGGAAAGATGGTTCTTTCTGAGTTCATCCAGGTAGCTTTGAGCGAGAATCCACAGATCAAAGCCGCCGACAAGGAATGGCAGGCCGCCCTGGAGAGGATTCCACAGGTGAAATCTCTACCTGATCCTGTGCTGAGTTTTTCCCATTTTGGGCAGAGCGTAGAGACGAGACTCGGGCCTCAGAGGAACAAAATCTCAATATCCCAGATGTTTCCGTTTTTCGGAAAGCTCTCTATCAAGGGAGAGGTGGCACACAGTCAAGCCTGGATTCTTGAGGCTCAGTACCGGGCTGTCAAAGCGGATATCATCCTCAAAGTGAAACAGACTTTCTTTTCCCTGTATTGGTTTGATAAAGCGTTGAAGATCAGCCAGGAGGAAAAAGAAGTTCTCCAGAGGCTGGCTGGAGTCGCGCAGAAAAAGTATGAAACCGGGCAGGCCACTCAGCAGGATGTCCTCAAAGCCCAGCTCGAGATTTCAAAGGTGTTGGATAAGATTTTGTCGCTCAAGCAGGGCAGGAAGGCTGTGGCTGCGGAGATGAACGCCCTTTTGAACAGGCCCGCTGAAGCTTCTCTCCAGATTGCAGATGAAGTTGAGGTTCCGGGAATTCAGTTCGAACTTGCCGAACTCTACGAATGGGCGAAAGAGAGCCGTCCGGAACTGATAAAAGTGCAGCATCTCATCGCGAGAAATGAAAAAAGTGTAAAGCTTGCTAAAAAGAATTATCTTCCTGATTTTCGTGTCATGTTCGATTATATCGATATTGGTGGGGGAACCACCACAAGCCCTGAGGATGGCCGGAATGCCTGGATGGGCTCTATTGGAATCAACATCCCTCTCTGGAGAAAAAGACTCCGGGCGGCTGAAGCCGAGGAAGCGAAAAAACTCGAAGCCAGTGAGGCCCTGTATAGAAATATTGAAAATGAGACCTTTTCTCGCGTGAACGAGCTTTTCTTTGAGGCGAAGACGGTCGAGGAACAGATCAAGCTCTATCAATATTCTCTTTTGCCCCAGGCTGAGCAGTCGTTTAAAGCCTCAGAGATTGGCTATCTTTCTGGAAAGGTCGATTTTCTCAATCTTTTAGAAAGCGAGAGGATGATTCTCATGATCAAGACCGGTTATCACAAGGCTATCTCGGATTTGAATAAAAGTCTGGCTAAACTGGAAAGGATAGTGGGGAAGGAGTTGGTCAACAGAGAGATGATTGAAAAAGTGGAAAATAAAACAGATTTATCCTCAAAAAACAGTAACATCCTCAGAACGGATGAAACAGTCAATAATATAAGTTTAAAATATGAAGAATATGGAGGCCAAAGAAAATGAATACATTCAAGAAAGCTTCTGTCATAGGTTTGGGCATTCTCCTGCTGGCAGCGAGTTTTGTGCTCGTCTCATGCCAAAAAGGTGAAAAAGGAACACCAGACGCGCAAATGATTGCTGATAAAAAAACTGCAGAAAGAGAGATTCTCTACTACACATGCGGTATGCATCCTACAGTGAAAGTGAGCCCCGAAGATTACGAAAAGGGAAACACGAGCTGTCCTATCTGCAACATGGGGCTGGTTCCTGTGTACAAAGAGGGAGGTGAAATGGCAGAGATGGAACCTGGAGAACATGAAGAGATGGAAAGAGAGATTAGATTGAATGCCAGGGCGCAGAGATTAGCGCAGGTTAAAACCGAAGAAATCCAATTCCGCCAACTGTTCAGAGAAATCAAGACCGTAGGAGAGATAGACTATGACGAGAGAAAGGTTGCTTTTGTGGCAGCCTGGATTCCGGGCCGGATCGAT
Organism: Candidatus Aminicenantota bacterium; assembly: GCA_050116035.1. Taxonomy (GTDB): domain Bacteria; phylum Acidobacteriota; class Aminicenantia; order Aminicenantales; family Aminicenantaceae; genus SOIA01. The sequence continues at coordinate 9,552 of JASFPJ010000071.1, forward strand.
AAGCTGTTTGTGGATTTCACAGGTGTTCGAGTCAGGAAGGGAGCCCCACTTGTCTGGATCTACAGCCCTGATTTAGTCACAACTCAGCAGGAATATCTTCTGGCTCTTGAAACCATGGAAAAAGTCAAGGAGAGCCCGCATGGAGAAACCATTGAGGGAGCTCGGTCCTTAGTGGAGGCATCTAAAAAAAGACTTCTTTTGTGGGGAGTCAGTGAGAAGCAGATTAAAGAATTGGAGGAAAAAAGAGAAGTCAGCACCCATATGGTTATCCATGCACCGATCGGAGGAACAGTTGTCCATAAGAATGCGGTGGAAGGGAAGTATGTGAAAGAAGGAGAGAATCTTTACCAGATCGCCGGCCTTTCCAACGTCTGGGTGCTTGCCGATATCTATGAATCTGATTTGAGCAGCATTAAAAAAGGACAGAATGTTGAGATCACGACATCCGCTTTACCCGGCGAAAAGTTAGAGGGCCAGATTTCTTTTATAGACCCGTACTTGAATCCCAAAACCCGTACAGTGAAGGTGAGAGTGGATGTGTCCAACGATCAGATGAAGCTCAAACCCGGAATGTATGTCAACGTGTTTCTGAGTGCTCACGTTCATGACGGCATCCGCGGCACGGGAAAGGTGATCTACGAATGTCCGATGCATCCTGAGATTCGATCCGATAAACCGGATGACTGCTCGATCTGCGGAATGGCCCTGGTGGAAAAACCTCAAGCTCCGCCTGGTTCGGTCCTGGCTGTTCCCAGGAGTGCGGTTCTGGATACGGGTGAAAGAAAGCTTGTTTATCTCGAGAAGGAGAAAGGCATTTATGTGGCGAAAGAGATCGAAGTCGGCTCAGATGCTGTAGCTATCGTCGATGGGCAGAAGAAGAAATTCTATGCGGTTAGAGCTGGTCTTTCCGATGGAATGAGAGTCGTCACTCAGGCGAATTTCCTGATCGACTCTCAGAGCCAGATCACAGGACAGGCCGAAGCGATTTACTCTGGAGCTCTCGAAAGGGACAAGAAGGATAAAACACCTCCAACAAAACACATTCATTGAGAAGAAGAAGGTGGCTTTTAGGATAAATTAGGAGACTCAGATGATAGACAAGATTATCGAATACTCACTCAAGAATAAATTTATTATTCTGGCTCTGTTTTTGCTCGTCATTGGATGGGGCTATTGGGCCCTGAACAATACACCCATCGACGCCATCCCTGACATCGGAGAGAACCAGCAGATCGTATTCGTCGACTGGCCGGGACGAAGTCCCAGGGATATTGAAAACCAGGTCATCTATCCTCTTTCTGTCAACCTGATGGGGATTCCCGGGATGAAAGTGATCCGTTCCAATTCCATGTTCTCCTTCGGGATGGTCAACGTGATCTTTGAGGAAGGAGTGGATTTTTACTGGTCAAGGACAAGGATTCTGGAACGGCTGAACCTTGCCCAGAAAGACCTGCCAGAGGGAGTTGTTCCCCAGTTAGGTCCTGACGCCACAGCCCTGGGTCAGATATTCTGGTACACAGTCGAGAATGGATACTACTGTCCTGACCATCCAAAATTGAGGTTTGCTGAGCCCGGTGAATGCCCTGAGGATGGCCAGGAACTCGTATTTTCCGGTTACAATCTGGGCGAGCTGCGTTCGATTCAGGACTGGTACATCAGGTATCAGCTCAATTCGGCCGAAGGAGTTTCTGAAGTTGCCACTGTGGGTGGATTTGTCAAACAGTATCAGATCGATGTGGATCCCAACAAGCTTCTGGCCTTCAACGTGAATCTGCACAGCATGTTCGATGCGGTGCGCCGGAGCAACATCGATGTCGGCGCAAAGGTGATCGAGGAGGGGGGAGTGGAGTTCATTGTTCGAGGACTCGGCTTCATAAAATCAGTGGAGGACATCGAGAACATCGTTGTTGGTTCTCATGATGGAGTACCGGTTTATGTCAAGAACGTGGGGCAGGTGACCACAGGCCCGGCGTTCAGACGGGGCGCACTGGACAAGGAAGGAGCCGAGGTCACCGGTGGTGTGGTGTTAATGAGATACGGTGAGAATCCTTTAGAGGTTATCGAAGCAGTCAAAAGGAAAATCGAAGAAATCACACCGGGTCTGCCTTCGGGCGTCCAGATTGTATCTTTTTACGACCGCACAGAACTGATCAACAGGGCTACGGATAACTTAAAGGAAACACTGCTTGAGGAAATCGTGGTGGCTGTCATCGTTATCTTAATCTTCTTGCTGCACTTCCGGAGCAGCCTCATCGTCTCCATCATCCTTCCGGTTGGAGTTCTGATTTCGTTCCTCATCATGTATTACTTGAAAATCCCATCAAACATCATGTCTTTGGGAGGGATCGCGATTGCTATCGGAGTGATGGTGGATGCCGGGATTGTCATGACAGAGAACATATCCAGGCATCTGGCAATGAATCCAGAGAGAAAGCTAAACACGGTCATCAAGGCTTCGAAAGAGGTGGGTTCCGCCATCTTTTTCGCCATTCTCATCATTGTCGTGGCCTTTATTCCGGTATTTTCCTTGAGGGGTCAAGCCGGGAAACTCTTTTCTCCGCTGGCGTTCACCAAGACCTTTGCCATGTTCGGTTCGGCCCTGTTGGCTATCACCCTTGTTCCTGTACTCAGCGCTATCTTCTTAAGGGGAAAGATGCGTCTCCCAGAAAAGAATATATTGAACAAGATATTGATGCGCCTGTATGAACCCGCTCTCCGCTTTTCTCTCAAGCACAAAATTATTGTCCTGCTGATCGCTTTACTTCTACTCGGGTTGAGCTATTTTCCGCTTTCCAAGATAAAGAGTGAGTTCATGCCTCCGTTGAATGAAGGAGACCTGCTTTTCATGCCTGTTCTCCTTCCCGGGGCATCCCTCACTCAGGTGATGGAAATTATGAAGACACAGGATGTGATTTTGAAATCTTTCCCCGAAGTGGAGCATGTTGTCGGAAAACTGGGAAGGGCGGAGACGCCGACCGACCCGGCTCCCGTGGGGATGATCGAAACCGTTGTCAAGCTCAAGCCCGAGAAACTCTGGAGGGAAGGAATGACGCGGCAGAAATTGATCAATGAGATG
>JASFPJ010000072.1:0-12562 GCA_050116035.1 Candidatus Aminicenantota bacterium
TCCGATTCACCCGGAATAGCGAAAATCATGTCACAGGATTCAGGCTAAGCGGGGGACGCGTCAGAAACCTTCTTTTTGAAAAAAAGTAGGATCAGAAAAAACAGATTTTCTTGGTGTTGTTGCTCAAGGAGACAATACTCTTCTGCTTTAATCGAAATAGGCGCGGCAATCTCACGTGCGTGTCATTGCGAGCGAAGCGTGGCAATCTTACCTCCGTGTCATTGCGAGCGAAGCGTGGCAATCTTACCTCCGTGTCATTGCGAGCGAAGCGTGGCAATCTCTTAAGGAAAAATTCTTAATTCGTAAATTGGGGACAGTCCCCAATATCTTTTCTACAATCCCAGCCCGTATTCTTTCAACTGCTTGGCGAGTTCTTTCGCTCGAGTTCCAACAAGCCGGTCAAGCTCAGCCCAGAACTCGCGGCTGTGGTTTTTTATCCGGGTATGAAGAAGCTCGTGAAGGATCACATAATCGATCAGTTCATCCGGCAGCAGTACCAGCTTCATGTTCAGATTGATGTTATTGCTGGTTGCACAACTCCCCCAGCGGGTCCTCTGGTTCCGGATAAACACCCTGTTGTAATCAAACCCGTGCCACTCGGCCAGTTCTTCGAGCCTGTGAATGAGTTTTCTTCTGGCCGCCGCTTTATTGATCCTTTCAAAATTCTTCAAGAGCGACCCGTACTTCTGTCTTATCTTCTCTATCCTGGCCTGTTGTTTGTGTATCCAGTCTATCTTGCCGCAGACAATCCTCTCAGCTTTATCCCAGGACACTCCATAAGGAACAGCGACTCTGACCCTTGTGAAGGGCTTGACATGAATGATCAAATGCTTGGCCCTACTACTGCGGTCGAACAGAACAGGTCCCACCCCATCAATATCGATTATCTTCGATTTCGTCATTAGCAGTGATTCTCTGACAGATAAGCAGAAAAAATCAAGAAAAAGAAAAAAATTGGGGACTATCCCCAATTTTAGGAATATCAAATGTTAAGATGCGGCACCTTTATTTTGGAAAAATCCTAGAAATGTTAAATGTTAAGACGCGACCCCTATTTCATTTTTTTTGTGAGGATGCTGTTGATCCTTTTCATGTCAAATTTTTCGGACCGGTCGTAATTGTAGATTCCGTTCTGCTCCTGCTCGATGTCAGTCAACTGCGTGTAACAGAAACCACAAATGTGGGGCATACTTAATATCACATCTGTTAACGCTTCGAGCCGAGTGTAAAACTCCTCAAGAGTGGTCGGGTCTTTCCCGTATCCCCAGGAATCGGGCGCATATTTCTGGTCCGGACTGGGAATCCACTTGATTCCGCCATACTCGTCGATCAAGTAGGGTTGTCCCCGGTATTCCCCGCTCCTTTCCGGGAGGCGGCGCCAGACTTCATTTTTATCGCTGAGCGCCAGCAACTTCTTCATTTTTCCAGCGTCCTGCTCGTACGTGTGTTCCGTCCACAGGTCGGTCTCAAAGTGCAAACCGCCACTTGAATCATTCACGGGCCGCGTGGGATCGAGGTTGTGCGTCAGATTATACGCGTCGATGAGTAAACGCTTCAGGGACTCTCCCCTCCCCCAGGCTTCATTGAATGGCGTCCAGGCAATGATGGATGGATGATTCCGGTCTCGCATGATAATTTCCTGCCATTCGATGAGGAAATTCCTTGCCGCCGCTCCGTTATTCACATCTAAGCCCCAGCTGGAGGATTCTCCCCAGGTGAGGTAGCCGAGTCTATCCGCCCAGTAGTGGAACCTTTCTTCGAACACTTTCTGATGGAGGCGCGCTCCGTTGAATCCGGCCCGCATGGACAGCTCGATATCCTTTTTCAGCGCGGTATCACTGGGAGCGGTCCAGATTCCATCCGGATAAAAACCCTGATCCAGGACGAGCCTGAGATAATAAGGCTTGTTGTTCAAGAATATCCGGTTGCCCTGGATATGGACCTTTCTCATCCCCGCATAACTCTTGACATGGTCCAGAACTCGTCCGGACGTGTCCCTCACCTCAAGAATGAGGTCATACAGAAAAGGATTTCCCGGTGACCAGGTCTTGGGTTTATTTATTGGCAAAAGGCAAACCACGCTATCGCTGACAATCGCTTCGGCCTGGCTCACTCTCTTTGGGCCTTCCATGACTGTCACCCGGAAAGTGAGGTCCGGACGAACTGAATAGAAATTGGCTCGGACCGAAAACCTCTTCATGTCGAGGTCAGGGAGGATATGAAAGGATTTTAATCCGTATTCAGAAACAGCCTCCATCCAGACAGTCTGCCAGATACCTGTCGTGCGCGTGTAATGGACTCCCCTGGATTTAAAGGCCCGGCATTGCTTTCCCGACGGCTGCAGGCCTGAGCGGTTATCGTCAAGGGCATAAACCACCAGGCTGTGTGTTCCTCCATTGGAGACAAAAGGAGTGATATCTATTTTGAACGAGGATGTCCCTCCATAATGTTTTCCAGCCAATTCTCCATCGATAAAGACTTCTGTCTCGAAATCTACGGCCCCAAAATGGAGGATAATCTTTTTCCCCTCCCAGTCTTCAGGGATAGTGATGTTTCTTTGATACCAAATGGCCGGGATGAAATCTTTGTGGTTCACACCGGACAATGGGCTCTCCGGACAGAAGGGCACAGTGATTTTTCCTCCAAAACCCTGGCTTCTGGCAAAATCACGCTCTTTTCCCGATTTCCCGAAATCGAATGTAAAGGTCCAGGTTCCGTTGAGATTTTTCCATGCGGAACGGATAAATTGAGGTCTGGGGTGCTCTGGCCTGGGAATGGAGTTTCCCTGAGTTGCGGATTTTAGCTCGCCAGCGAATCCCAAGCCAGAAATAATGACCAGACAGACAAAAAGACACAGGAATTTTTTCATGGTTTTATCCTCCCCTTATCGAAGTCACTGATTCTTAAATACAGATGAGTATTGTTTAAAACGCCGGATTCTACTTTCCAGGCCCCTTCAAGACTCTCGCCGGCAGTGTGATGATTCCCTTAAAGAGGTCAAACACCGCACTCACAGTGATGCCAATCAGCCGGAACGGAAGAAGAAGAAGCCAGACTATGGGATACAGTATAAGCCCCAGAACAGCCAGAGGCCAGCAAAGCACCAGTAAGATCAGCCAGAGTAAAAATTTTATAAACATAGTCTCCTCGCATGAATCGCAATTTTTACAAAACAAATCCTTGCGTTGATTTCTCACTAGACTAAACGTTTCAGCCCTCAAAAAAGTTTAGTCCCCGTACGAAAAGAGAAAAAACGACACAAACCATTTTTATGATTTTCTTTTCTTGACCGCTTTACTTGGTTTTGTCTTTTTTTTGGCTTTCTTCCAATCTTGGATCCGCGCGCCCATATCCTTTATGACTGGCTTCACGGATTTTGTCCATTCCTTCATATCCTTAGAAAGGTCGTCCATCGGAGAAGCAAGAACTTTGCCCAACTCTCTCAACTTCTTGCTGAGTTCATCCAGGGAAGGTTCTATGGCCTTATCAAAATCTCTTATCTTCCGTTCAGCCTTATCCACTCCCTCTTTAAGTTCTTCGCCGATTTCTTTGAGCTTCTCTCCGATCTCAACGAAAACATCTTTTTCCTTTTCGCCCATTTTTTTCTCCTTTTTCTTTTTCCCAATTATAAAAGGGGATTCGCTTTGAGTCAAAAAAACTGAAAAAAAATCAATGGCTTATAGGCGGATCAGTTTGGAATCCGAGAATGGAAGACGCTGATTACGATTCCAACTTTTCTATCACTTCAGTTGTCCATTCTGCCGGCGGACAGGGGTCACATCCCAGACAGGCATGCATTTGAGCCTCTTCTTCTTTGGTGGCTTTGGGGAGAATTTTTTTGAACATTTTTTTGGATGACGCGTCATCGACCATGATGAGTTCTTTATTCAAATAAAACAGCAAGCCAAAGTAGCACTCGCAGTCCAAACATTTTTCATACTCGGCATTTCTTCTCAGTTCAAGGATTCTCTGGCAGACTTCTTTTAAATAACTCTTCCATTCAGTCGATGTTCTTCTCATGTTCTTTTTTCCACTCTCTTTCTCTGCAGAATTTGAACAGCGAAGATAGTCGCATCTTTCTGAATATCATCCCATCTTTTTGCAATAAGCTCAACCCATTCATTTACCCGGCGCTGGATCTCGCAAAGATATTTTTCCGGAAAGCAGGAATGGATTCCTTATTGTTCATATTCTGAAAAGTGCAGATGGGCGAGACGAAACTCCCCTTTCTCCTGGATATAGACAAAAGTGACAGGTCCTCGGGAAATATCTTTTGTACCCTCGGGCCCGCGCCGAAAAAACCATATTCCTGTGACAACTGCCACTGGTGGGAATACGTTCGCCTGGAGATCTTCAACCCAGAGTTTGTTATCCTGGATCTTGCCTCCTTCAATAAAGCCGAATCCTCTATGATGTTCACGCACAGCTCCAAATCCCTCTATCAATCCTTCTTTCTCCGAAGAAAAATAAGTCAGCCTCTCATCTGCAAGGAAGAGCTTATCGACCATCGATAGATCATACGAATTCCACAGGGAAACCCATGAATTCACCTGTTCTTGGGCATTAAAAACCGGCTCTTTCCCGCTGTTAATTTCGAAACCGCAGGATGAGACGAGAAACCAAAGAACTAACAGAACGATTATTTTATTGAACTTCATATTCCTCAAGCTCCCTATCCATTTTTTCTTTGAATCTAATCGATGTTGTTGTGCATTTCAATAGATTTCCAAAAAAAAGGAAAAAAGGGGACAGGTGTACTTGCTCAGTAATTCGATAACGTTTTTATAATGTCATTGCGAACGGAGTGAAGCAATCTCATCAAAAGAAATGCATTTTCCTCAAAGAGATTGCCACGCTTCGCTCGCAATGACACTTTACTCTTCAATATAACTACCAAAAGTGTTACCTAATTACTGACAAAAGTGTTACCTAATTACTGAGCATAAACAACAGGCTACTTTTTTAAAGAGTATGGGGTCAGGCCTTGTCAGGATCAATGTTACAAGACCAGAATCAAATTTAGGACCTAAAATTTAGATAAGGCCTGACCCCGAAGGGACTATCCCTTTTCTGTAAAAAAGTAGCCTATCCCCTTTTTCTTATTTTTCTGAAAGTGGGTTGACTAAGGGGAAATGCGAAATGTAAAATTGCGGAAAGCACAAGAGCATGTATCTACAGATTGGAATCATATCCGCTATCATGGTGGCCGCCTATTCTCTGGCAAAATGGAAGAAGCTTTCAGTCGAAATAAGTATGCTCGCCGCCGCTGTGACTGGAGGTCTGGCCGGAGCGTTCACGAGCACCCCCCACATAGGGCAACTGGCCCGCCATCTTGTTGAAGGTTCCTTCACCTATCTTGATGTCATCCTGGTCTTTTCCACCGCCACGATTTTTATGGCCATCGTCAGTGAGTCCGGCGGCGTGAATTATGTTGTCAGAGCCACGATAAAATATTTTTACAATGTGCGTGTAATCGCTTTGATCCTGCTCATGGTGATTGTTTTGATTCCTGGTGCGCTCACCGGGGCAGGCAGCGTATCCCTGCTTGTGGTCGGGGCGCCGGTCGCACTCGCATTGGGATACTTGGGTATAGAGAAAAAAAGAGCAGCGGCCATTCTCTTTATAGTGGCCGGTTTGAGCGCTGCGGCTCCTCCGGTCAACATCTGGGCAATGATCCTCTGTGCGGGAACCGCCATCCCGTATGTGGGCTTCGAGCTTCCTCTCGGCATTCCTGTTCTCATCCTGGGAACCTTTACGGTTCTTCTCCTGGGATGGAAACGAAGGGAAAAGCAGAGCCTTGAAGCCGTCCTCAAAGAGATGCCTGAAATACCGCCGCGCATGAGCTGGTGGAGAGTACTTCTCCCCTTTCTCGTCTTCTTTGGATTGGTTATTGCCTATCGAATGTGGCCGTTTTCCACACCGATAATTGGCCTGGCTCTGGAATTCGTTATTGCAGCACTGGTTGCCTGGCTGGTGAGCCCAAAAAAAATAAAAATTCTGGTCCTCTCAAGAGATACGATGAAGAAGCTGCTTCCTCTGCTGGCCACTATGGTTGTCGTGGGCATGCTGCAGCAGATCATGACTGTGACCGGGGTCAGGGGAATGATTTCATTTGCGGTCATCAGCACTCCCATCATCCTGCTGTTCATATCTCTCGCCCTGATCATTCCGGTCTCAGAAGGGGTGCTGACTTATGGGGGAGCGGCGATCATCGGGATTCCTCTCGTCTGGTTTTTGGATTCTATTGGCCTTCATGCGACTGTGGCCATAGCCGGATTGAGCCTGCTCTGGCCTCTAGGAGACGGGCTCCCTCCAACTGCCCTGATTGGGAGGCTCAGCGTGATGGTCTCCGAGTACAAGGGTCCCTACTGGACATTCCTGAGGAGCACATGGGTTCCCTGGCTGGTGATTACAGCCGTCGGAATCTTGATGATTAGATTCAGCGCCAAACTGGAGTTTCTTGTGAGATGGAGTATGTGAAGGAGGCTTTGAGATGCCTTTGATAATGATTATCTACTATATCATCTCTGCCTTTTTGGTCTGCATGCTGGTTTGGAACTTCATCAGAGAAAAAAAGAATGTGAATGATATGCTCCTTTATTTGCTTGTAATGATACCGCTCGTACTGAGAATCCTGCGAGTCAAATAAAAGAGAAATGAATTGGTTACGAAAAATGGATGACAAAATATCTCGTTCATGGACTGTTAAACTGATATTTCTCCTGGTTGTGGCCGCCATTATGGTCACCGGCGGTCTCCAACTCTATACACACAGACACTATAAGATGCCCATCGTTATTGGTCCAGGAGTCACAAAAGTCGTTAAGCTGAGCGAATTTTCAGAGGGATTGAAAGGGACCATGGCGGATACCGATGTTTTTTTCCTGGAAGGAAAAGAAAAAGGCGGGAAAGTTCTGATCATGGCCAATACTCACGCCAACGAACCGGCCGCAATCCTGGCTTCCGTGATATTCATCGAAAACGCAGTCATCGAGAAAGGAACTCTCATCATCATTCCCCAGTTCAACCACAGCGCGAGCCGGAACACCAGACCCGGGGACGGATACCCTCTCTACTTCGAGATCCCCACCGAATGGGGGGCGAAAAAATTCAGGATGGGAAACCGGGATGCCTCCCCCCTCGACCAGTGGCCTGATCCGGATGTTTACATTCATTATCCCGACAAACAGCTTCTGTCCTTCATCGATGTGAGGAACACGAACAGAACATGGCCGGGGCGGGCCAACGGCCCCTTGATGGAGCGGGTGACATATGGAGCCATGCAGATCATGAGAGAAGAAAACGTGGATATAGCCGTGGATATTCACGGCGCAGAAACGATGTTCCCGGTGACAAACTGCATCGTGGCTCCGGATAAATCCGTGAGAATCGCCACGATGGCCTCTCTCACTGTCAAGGCCAGGGAAGGATTTGAAAGCCATGTCGAACCTTCCCCTTCAGGTTTCCGCGGGCTTTCTCACCGGGAGATCGGCGATTATTCAGAGACGATGCCCTTTCTGCTGGAGGCTCCCATTCCGTTTCTCGATCAACCGACCGGCCCAAAAACAGTACAGCTACTCCTGGATGGTAAGGATCCATTTTTACTCAGTCTTTCAAAAAAAGGGAAACTGTTCGTGCCCTATGACGAGTCTGGATGGTCGATGGAAAAACGCGTGGGGCAGCACTGCTCTGTTGTCCTGGAGCTCATGCGGCAGTTTTCAAGAAGACTGCCTGAAAAAAAAATCGAAGTCCGGAATGTTCCGCGTTACGCCGAAGTGGTAAAAAACGGCGTCGGATATTATTTCCATGACCCGAAGAAAGCGGATAAGGATAAGGTGGTTCTGAACTGATTCCAGGTTTGAGTTCTTCAAAGGCATGAGATTTTCGCTTATGAGTTTAAGGTGAGAATCATCACTACCTGGCTGACTTACAGGATAATAATTTAGCATTCATGATAAAAAAGGAGACAAAGAGTGAGATTTAAAAAAGCACATTCAATATCTCTTTTGATTCTTGTGACCCTGGCGCTGACCTGCGCTTATGTTCTTGACTCCCAGAAAGGCGATAGAGAAAAAGCCTTACTCTGGGAAAATCCCGAGAGAGGGTGCACTGTTGTCCTGGTTGGCAAAGAGGCTTCGACAGACAGCTCAGTGATGACCACCCATACTGCAGACTGCAGTGTCTGCGACTGGACCTGGCGGCATGTCCCCGCCGCAGATCATGAGCCCGGTTCGAAGCGAAAGATCTACTACATCAGCCAGATCAGGACCTGGCCTCCTGAAACCGGCGGCAAATGGGAAATGTACACAGAAAATGATACCGGTCTTGAAATCCCTCAGGTCGCCCGCACCTATGCCTACCACCATGGAGTTTTTGGGTACATGAACGAGCATCAACTGGCCATCGCAGAATCCACCATCGGGTGTCTCCCAAAGATGAGGAACCCGACTCCTGCGGCTAAAATCGACATCACAACACTGACACTGATCGCCATGGAAAGATGCCGGACCGCAAGAGAAGCCATCCAAACCATGGGCAAACTGGCCGAAGAACACGGATATGGGTATCATGACTCGGGCGAGATGCTCGCCGTGGCGGACCCGGATGAGGTCTGGGTGTTCGAGATCATGCCGGTTGGCCCTTTGTGGACACCGAAGAGCGAGAAGCCCGGGGCTGTCTGGTGCGCCCAGAGAGTCCCGGACGGCCATGTCAGTGTCTGTCCGAATGAATCCCGGATCGGCGAAATCGACCTCGACAATCCTGATTATTTCATGGCTTCTCCGAATGCAGTCTCTTTTGCTGTAGAAAAGGGGATGTATGATCCGAAAAGCGGGAAACCTTTTAACTGGAAAAAAGCCTATTCACCCAGTGAATACAGCGCCACCAGCAGCGGCGGAACAAGGGCACGGATGTGGCGTTTCTTCGACCTTGTCGCTCCGTCTCAAAATTTCAGCCCGGATACACCCAACATGGAGTTCCCGTTTTCGGTGAAGCCGGATAAAAAACTCTCACTCCAGGATGTCATCGATATCACACGGGACAAATACCAGGGAACGCCGTTTGACCCGGCTGAAGGCCTGAGAGGGGGTCCATTCGCCAATCCCAACTACCATCCCAGGCCAGTCAGAGCGGGCGAAAAAACATACAACACGCCCCGCACCATCAGTGTCAACCGCGCTGAATACACCACGGTGACCCAGAGCCGAAGCTGGCTGCCACATGCGATCGGAGGGATCGTCTGGTTGGCCTTCGGCGCTCAGGACACCGCATGCTACATGCCGCTGTATGCAGGAATCACTGAGATTCCCCACTCCTTCAGCATCGGAGACCACTGGGTGTTCAACAGGGAATCCGCGCGTTGGGCGTTTGATTATGTGGATTTCCACGCCCTGGTGGCCTACTCCCACGCCATCCAGGATATCAAAAAAGCCCAGGATAAATGGGAAAAAACAGCCATTGAGAGGGTTCCGTCTATCGACGTCTCAGCCAAAGAACTCTACAAACAGGACCCGAAACTGGCCATCAATTTTCTCACCGACTACTGTCTGAACAATGCCAATAAAGTCATTAAAGCCTGGTGGGATCTCGGCGACCGGCTGCTTGTTAAGTATAACCATTTGAGCATCTATGACTCCAAGAACAGAAGGCGTTCCAACCTGTCGTATCCTGAATGGTGGGTCGAGGAAACAGTCAAATATCATAAACTGGAGCCGAGAAAAGAGAGGTAATCTGCGAATAAATAAAGGAGCCATCGATTTACATTTTAGTACTGACGTTTCATTGATGGATTCAGATGTTAAGGATAGGAATTTCAAGCATCTTTATTTAAAATAGTACTCATCATTTAAAATTATTTAGGAGGATAAAAAGTGAATAAGAAAAAATTATTACTGCCATTCGTGATGATGGTTTTCCTTGTGATATTTTTTCCTCTTTCTGTGTATACGACTACAGAATGTGAAAACTGCGATACAGATTTTCCTCGGGACGGCTGCACCGTTATCATCGTCGGGAAGAAAGCTTCTGTGGACGGCTCAGTGATGACAACCCATACCTGCGACTGCAGCTTCTGCGACTGGACCTGGCGGTATGTGCCGCCGGCAGACCATGAGCCCGGTGCGACACGAAAAATCTACCGCGCTTCCCAGTATAAGACCTGGCATCCCAGCGAAGGACTCAAGTGGGAAAAAATCAAGGAGGAATTCACAGGGCTTGAAATCCCTCAGCCGGCCCGGACCTACGGTTATCTTCATGGGATGTTCGGTTATATGAACGATCATCAGGTAGCCATCGGAGAATCCACCATCGGCTGTCACCGCAAGATGAGGAATCCCACCCCATCGGCCAAGATCGACCTAACAGCGTTGACTATGCTCGCGATGGAAAGAAGTAAGACTGCACGCGAAGCCATCCAAATCATGGGGGAGATCACCGAACAATATGGTTACGGATTTTATGATGATGGTGAGATGCTGGCTGTTTCCGATCCGAATGAAGTCTGGATCTTCGAGATCATGCCTGTCGGACCTTTGTGGACACCGAAAAGCGGGAAGCCGGGGTCCATCTGGTGCGCTCAGAGAGTCCCGGATGACCATGTCAGCGTCTGCCCGAATGAATCCCGGATTGGAGAAATCGATCTGGATAACCCCGATTATTTCATGGCATCCTCGAACGTCATCTCCTACGCTGTGGAGAACGGGTACTATGACCCGGACAGCGGAGAACCTTTCAACTGGAAGAAGGCATATTCTCCCAGTGAGTACAGTGCCTGGAGCAGCCAGGGAAGCCGGGCTCGCCTCTGGTGCCTCTTTAACTTGATGGCGCCATCCCTGGGATTAAGCCCGAAGACACCCAACATGGACCTTCCCTTCTCTGTAAAGCCAGATAAAAAACTCTCTGTCCAGGATGTGATGAACCACACACGGTATAAGTTTGAAGGGACACAGTTCGACCCGGTGAGAGGACTTCAAGGTGGGCCGTTCAAGAATCCCAATTACCTTCCCCGGCCATTCAAACTCGATGAAAAGACCTATAACACCGCTCGCTTCGTAGGGGTCAACCGCGCTGAATACGTGACTGTCACACAGTGCAGAGACTGGCTTCCGAATCCGGTGGGTGGGATTGTCTGGCTGGCTTTCGGCGCTCAGGACACCTCCTGCTTCGTTCCCCTGTACATCGGTATCGATGCCATCCCGGAATCATTCATGATCGGAGACCACTTTGTGTTTGACCGCAAGGCGGCCCGCTGGGCATTCGATTATGCGGATTTCCACACTCAAGTGGTTTACTCTCATGCCATAAAAGATGTCCGGAAAGCCCAGGAAAAGTGGGAAGGGAGCGCAGTCAACCGGACTCCGACCATCGATAAAGTCGCTCAAGAACTCTTCAAGCAGGACCCGGCTATGGCGACAGATTTTCTAACCGACTACTGCATCAATAACGCGAACAGAGTTGTCGATGCCTGGTGGGAACTGGGTGACCAGATACTCGTCAAATTCAACCACCTCTGGATCTACAATACAGAGACACGAAGAACAAGCCGGTTGGAATTTCCTGAATGGTGGCTCAGAGAGCTTGTGAAGTACGACAAATTAATCGCCCAGGAAGATTTGGAAGAAAAGGAACCAGAACAGCAAAAGTCCACAAAGACAAAGAAGAAAAAAAGGAAAAAATAAAACTGTCACTGTGAGCGCAGAGTGGCGATCTCATACGGTTGTCATTGCGAGCGAAGCGCGGCAATCTCACTCACTCGTCATTGCGAGGAACAAAGTGACGTGGCAATCTCATACGGTTGTCATTGCGAGCGAAGCGCGGCAATCTCACTTACCTGTCATTGCGAGCGAAGCGCGGCAATCTCATAAGAAAAAAAATTTTAAAAAAGAGAGAGGTAAAAAACAGAACTCGTAATGACTGTTTAGAAAATAGGGCTTTAACCCTAATGATTTCTCTTTTAATATAAGGAGATGGTGATCAAATGAAAAAATTAAAAATATTTTCAGTCGCTCTACCCACCGTTTTGAGTCTTGCACTCATTCTTTCCGCATCATACCTGGCCGAAACAGAGGTTCCCAAGGCAAAACTGCCGATACTGACAACTTCTGCCGGCCAAAGCAATGATGTGGTAACCATGAACATCATTCTTGAAGAGGGAGGGATCAAATACGACTACTGTGACGTGCCAACTGTTGAATTGATTGAAGCTGGAGTCGGACTGGCAGATAAAGAATCCGGCCCCGGCTTTCACGCGGAGGTGTATACCGACCTTGAGAAATTCCCGAAGGGAACACCCTATAAAACCATGATCGTGGCCATCGGTGCCAGCTTGAAAGGCATGGGCGCTTCAGGACTCACTGTCAGTGCAGAAGAAAGCCGCTTGAAAAAAATTATCGATTACTGCCAAAAAAAGGGCATCTTCATCATCGCCACTCATGTGGGTGGAGCCTCAACGCGAGGAGCACCCGGAAGCGACAACGAGAAGATGATCGATGCTGTCGCGCCATTCGCCGACTACCTCGTCGTCATTGCCGACAGCAATAAGGATGGACGCTTCACAAACATCTCG
>JASFPJ010000073.1:0-12423 GCA_050116035.1 Candidatus Aminicenantota bacterium
TTCATCTGTAATCCTTTGTGTCCTGATTAAAATGGATGAATATTCTGTTCTGAAGGCATCTGGTCATTATGTACTCTCAATTCTTTCTTTTCTAACCACTTATCATGAATTAGCTGTCTATATCACTTCTATCACAGTGAAAAGATGTGGTCAAATCAAAAATTAGTACAAAAAAGGGGTCGCGTCTTAACATTTAACATTTGAACTTATTTTTTCCCAAACAGGCAGCAGATGTTAAATGTTAAGACGCGACCCCTTTATACGACCCCTTTATACTTTATAATGATCTATTTTTTCTCTTCGGCCTTGGCTTTTTTGATCTCCTCTATCCTCTTTTCATAACGGCCTGCTCGTTCGCCGGCAGCCTCAACAGCTTTTTCTGCAGCTTTCATCGCCTCATCATATTTTTTCAGCTTCAAATAGACAAGACTCAATGTATCCCATTTATTCGGCGACTCGTCAAGCTCGACTGATTTTTTAGCGGCCTTAAGCGCACTCTCCAGATTTTTCCCTAAACTGCCCCAGAACCGAGCATAGCTGTAAAGGGTGTTGGAGTCATCCGTGTAATCCTTTATGTACTCGGGCCCGAAGACATCCATAGCTTTCTCCGGCTTGTCCAGCTTGATGTATGTATCCGCAACAGCACGCAGAACATAAAAATTGTCCGGTGCCATCTTGACAGCGAGCTCCATCATATCTTCAACACTTTCCGTGTTCGACTTCTGCCCAACCCAGAAATTGACATAATCCCTGAGGTCGTACACTAATCTGGATACCATTCTATCCATGAAATCCTTCCCGTAGACTTCATTGGCCTTATCTTGTTCACCTTTCAGGGAATACAATTCCGCCAGATTCCTCATGTAGGAAGGACGGGGATTATACCTCATGAGTTCTTTGATCTTTTCCGCCAGCTCGATTCCTCTATCAATATTATCCTTATCCCTGATTATCCTCTGAACATAATAATTGAGCACACTCGGATCATCTGGATATTTGGATACGTACTCTTCGAAGAATTGAGTGGCTTCTTCTTTAGAACCCACGCGCCGATAATAAGAACCCAGGTACATATAGGCATCTTCTAGCATTTTGCTCTCTGGGTATTTCTTGATGAAAGCCTTAAATGGCTCAGGACTGCTTTTTCGACTGAAGATAGCCATGGCTCCAAGGGAATATTCGGCATATTCGGTGTAGGTGACTTGTTCATCTCTGTACTCGGTCGTGCCTTTCTTCCCATCAGGATCAAGCGCCAATACTTTATTGTAGAATTCAATGGCTTTTTCTTCATCATACCTGTCATCATATTTTTGGGCGAGCTTGAAGACCCATTCAACGTTCTTGGGTTCTTTGGCGTATTTTTCAGAGAGGAGTTTGAAAGTATCGATGCCTTTTACGGTTTTTTCAACCCTTTCCAGGAATTTTTCGGGAGGGGGACCATACCCGACGTGCCAGTCTATCTCTGACCCGTCACTGCCCAGGATCAACACAGTCGGAGTGGCACGGATGCTAAATCTCTCATAGACCGCATCGCCCTCACCCACACCTCTGGTTGCCTGGTAAAGAATGAAATTGGAATGCAAAAAATCGTGGAATTTCTTGTTTTCGTAGAATTGCTGAACCAGCAATACACAGCCACCTCAGCCAGGAGAGAAGAAGTCGACAAGAACCATTTTGCCTTGATTTTTGGCTTGCGTGAAGGCATCATCCAGGGTTCCTTTGAACCAATTCTGTCCGGCTGCGGAGGAGACGAAAACAAGAAGAAGAAGTGATAACGCGAATGGCTTCTTCATGTTGACCTCCTTCATCGACTTCATATCAATTTAATAATGTTTAGTTTCAATATAGGAATTATCATTCTGGTTGTCAAATAAAAATAAAAAAACAATGGGGACGTTCCCATTTACGATTATTTTATTTAAAAATTCAATAAATATATTGCAAAAAATTCTAACTCTTTTTAAAATCCTTTTATCTTAATTTCTTTTTACCGCTCTATTATGAGTTTTCATACATCAATTTTAATCATTCCACCAAAAAAAGGAGGTTTTGCATGATTCTATCAACTCAAATTTTCAGAAAGAAGCCTTTATTCGTGCTGACCTGTCTTGTGGCGTTGGTTTTGTTATTCATGCCGCTGCAGGCCAAAAAAGTCAAAAAACCACAAAGGATACATTCCACGGACCCGGTGCTCAGGATGAAATGGTTTGACCAGCATGTGGAAATGAAGAACAACACATCGCATAAAGACATGAAGTGGCAGTACATCGGTCCCCAGAATGTGAGCGGGAGATGCACGGATATCGCTGTGGTCACTCCGAAAAGTGAAAATTTCACGATCTATGTGGCTGCGGCTTCAGGCGGCGTCTGGAAGACAGTCAACGAAGGCACCACATGGGAGCCTGTGTTTGACCAGGCGGCCTCAACCTCGATCGGGGACGTCACCATTGCCCCATCCAACAGCGATATCGTGTGGATCGGAACCGGAGAGGCAAACATCTTCCGGAGTTCAATGGCGGGATGCGGAGTGTATAAATCCACAGATGCCGGCAAGACGTGGACACACATGGGATTGACCGACACCAACACCATCCCCCGAATCGTCATCCATCCCAAGAATCCGGATATTGTCTATGTGGCGGCTTCCGGTCATGAGTGGACCCATAACACAGAACGCGGTGTGTACAAAACCACTGACGGGGGGAAAACCTGGGAGGAAATTCTTTATATCAATGAACAAACCGGTGCCATTGACCTCGTCATGGACCCCACAAACAGCGAAATCCTGTATGCGGCTACGTGGCAAAGGATCCGGCAAAAATGGAACGATCCCCGGAACGAGCCGACGTATTCAGGAAGTGGAATCCACAAGACCACAGACGGCGGCAAGACCTGGAAACCCATCAACAACGGGCTTCCCGAGGCAAAGAGTAGAGGAAGGATCGGTCTTGACCTCTGCCTGTCCAAGCCCAACGTCCTTTACGCTCTTGTTGACAATTATGAGATCGCCCGTGAGATAACCGACGAAGATAGAGCCGACACCTATGGCGTCCCTTCGAGCGGTTTTATAAAAGGTTCGACTGTCTACCGTTCGGACGACGGGGGTGCAAATTGGAAACAGACGAGCGGACTAACTCCGGAAATGAAGCCTTACATGGAGCGCCATGCCGGCACCTACGGCTGGGTGTTCGGACAGATTCGTGTTGACCCCAACGATGAAAACACTGTCTACATCATGGGTGTTCCTTTAAGTGTATCCAATGACGGAGGGAAAACATTCCGAAGGCTGAGAGGCATGCACGGCGACCACCATGGCATGTGGATCGACCCGGATAACTCGAATTACATCATCAACGTGAACGACGGGGGGATCGTCATCTCTTACGACAAAGGTGAAACCTGGAGACAGTTCAGGCACAACCTTCCGTTGTGTCAATTCTTTAATATCGCCTACGATATGGATACACCTTTCCGTGTCTACGGTTCGATGCAGGACCACGGCAGCTTCAGAGGTATAGTCGACCTCAGTAGAGGACGCGACAACATCCCGACAGTTGATTTTGAGGGAGCGCCTGGTGGCGAAGGCAGCAGCCATGCCATCGACCCCACCGACCCGAGAATCGTGTATTCCGCTGGTTTCTACGGCCATCTCTACAGGTCATTTCTCGGAGAAAACGGGCAATGGCAGAGGAAATACATCCTTCCCCGTCCGTATCCAGGCGAACCCAGGCTGCGCGGGCAGTGGGTGGCCCCATTCATCCTCTCTCCACACAACTCCAACATCATCTACCACGGAATGCAGTATCTCTTCCGCTCACAAGACAAGGGAGATACGTTTGAGAAAATCAGTCCAGATTTGACCTACAACATCAAGTCCGAATTGGGAGATATCCCCTACCAAACGCTATTCTCCATTTCTGAATCTCCTTTCAAGTTCGGTCTGATCTACGTGGGAACGGATGACGGCAAAGTGCACATCACTAAAAACGGCGGCAAGACCTGGAAAGAAATCATGAAGGGTCTGCCTTACAGGAAATGGGTCTCCCGAATCGTGGCTTCCGCCTTTGATATGGGAACCGTCTACATGACTCAGAACGGAAAACGAGACGATGACTTTGCGGCCTATGTCTGGAAATCAACCGACTTTGGTGAAAACTGGGTGGATATCTCCGGGAATATTCCCATCGGACCGGTTAACGTCATCCGGGAGCACCCCACTAACAGAAATGTTCTCTATGTTGGCACAGATGTTGGAGTCTACGTCACCACAGACGGCGGAAAAACATGGGAAGTGCTGGGCGGGAATCTACCATCTACTTTTGTGGCTGACCTGATCGTTCATCCCCGTGACCACATCCTCGTTATCGCCACACACGGACGGGGCATGTGGGCCATTGACGTAGCCAAGTTCAATCCTCCTCCAAGGCGATTCAGGTTTTAATTAGGAGTGAAAATAGAAAACCCGTTTAAGCTCTAGTTGAGAAATAGTGAGCCGGTTTTTAAAAAACCAGTCTAATTTTCGAGAGGACCTTCCATCTTCTGATTTGTGAGCAGGACTCTGTGAAACTCCCACACGTGTGTTTCCGGATTATCCTTTAAATAAAAGGATGTGTCCGGGAAGAAATTTACTTTTCAGGAATTATTTGTACTTCACTGAACAGCCATACGGGCGGCTGGTTTGAATGCTCACCTCTTTGCCGGCCAGGAGTTCGTCCAGAGCCATCCGGACATAATTTTTAGCTTTGGCAACATCGTCTGTGCTGGTGGAACGGATATCGTCTATCCCACCGTTATAGACTAAGACTCCGTCAGAATCGATGATGTACATGTGTGGTGTTGTTTTGGCTCCGTACAGTTTTCCGACGGTTCCTTCAGGGTCGAGAAGCACAGCTTTTGGCGCCGCGTTTTTCTGCTTGACGGTTTCTGTGGCTTCCTCTGGCGTCATGTATCCCTGTTTTCCGGGAGCCGAAGAAACAACCGAGAACCAGATCACACCTTTTGCCGCATATGTCTTCTGAAGTTTCTGCATGTTGTTGGAATTGTAATGCTTTTTCACATACGGGCACCCATGATTGAGCCACTCCAGGACAATGATTTTTCCTTTGTAATCCGAGAGGGAATGAGTCTTGCCTGTGGAATCCGGAAGACTAAAACCTGGAGCCTGTTTTCCCACTGGGGCTTCAGCAGCCGGAGCTAACGGACTCAGGATCAGAAAGAATCCTGCTAACATCATACCGGTGATCAAAACTCCTTTTTTCATAAAAAACCTCCTTGAATAGATAAATTTATTCTAGTCGATGCACAAACACATCCACAATTAAAGCCTTCTCCTGCCCGGATTGACTCCATCCGTGTTTTGAGATGAGCACACCTTGAAGCCTTCGGGGAAGCTTTTCGGCAAATATCGACCTTTGAACTTCTAAAACATACTCATCTTTTGAACTCTGAAACTGTTGTTTTCCAGAGAGATCGATGATCCCTTCCTGTTCAGGGAAGAATGAGATGTCTGCGAGTTCTTCTTTAAACCACGGAGGAGGAATGATACGAATGAGAATTTTGCCATTTTTTGCAGAAGCCTTGACTTCCCAATCAGAGAACCTTTGGGGTAAATTCCGGCGGGTGGCAGCCAAACGGCGGGCCCACCGCTTATTGGGTTCTGATTTTTTAGTGTCAACTGGGAGACTCAAGATGAGATCCGCATTACCTGGAATACAGATCTCCTTACACGCCAGCCAATTCACACTCGCTGAAATTTCCACACTCGAGCCTGATTCGACCGTATCTGGCGCTTTTATATCGGTCAAGAGAAAGACCTCTCCTTCATAGCCAAAACTCACATCATGGGGAGTCTCGATCTTCTGGGGGATGGGCCATTGGTTTCCACTCGCATGGAAACCATCTGGAAGATGCCATTCGATTTTCGTGGGCATCCCTGAATCACCAGGATTCTTCCAGTAGGTGTGCCACTGTTTAGCCATCTCAAGCCGGAGCGCCACACAAAATGTCTGTCCTGGCTGAATGGATTTAAACTCTGAAATCAGTTGGGCTTTCACGGGTTCAGAATTCTTGCATCCGGCCAAGATAGACATTGAAAATAGAAACACGATAATGCTAACCAGTTGAAGACTTGAAGGACAAAATATGGATGTTTTTTCTCTTAAACAACCTGTTCTCATATTCGGACTCGTGCTGAAAAAGTAAGACGAATCTCGGAAATCCATACCCTTTTCATGTATGAATTTAACAACAGTTTCATCATTTTTCAAGCTATTTCTTACTTATAACATAGGAATTATCAATTTATCAAGTGAAACAAATAATTGGGCATCCCCTATTATTCCTTATTAGGCATGTGTGTAAAAATATTTTACTGCCTTCACACAACTTCAAAAGATATTTTCCTGAAAATCATGGAAACTTTCTGGCGAGATCTGGGAAAATCAGCATTTTCTGTCTAGTTGGCACAGAAGTTGCTCTCTTATGAGTAGAACAAGGGAGTATGGCGAAAGATGGCTTTAACCGTTTTGTTTCTTCAACCTCCATCCCTGAACCGACTCATTCTGCTCATCGGCCTCGGTCTAGCGCTGGTGGTTTGTTCCTGGTTATCAAAAAGCATATTCTTCCCTGGACCTTGGTCTTTGTTCTCTCTTTCTCTTTCTCAACAGCCCACAGCTCGCAGCGACAAACCAAGATACCACGCGAGCGGTTCGATACTCTCTATATCGAAGGGAAACACCTTTTTTACGAAATCCTAAGGCGGGAGGCTCAAAAAATGCAACTCGTCGACAAAGAAAGAGAAACGCTCTCAAAAGCCAAAAAGAAGATCCCCGGTCTCTATGAGCATCTGATGAATTTTTATTATTTTCATAAGAGACCGGATGGAAAAAAAGGAGTGAATTTCCGGTCACATCTCCTGAATTTTTCCAGAAACATGGCGGAAGAATTCATTCAATCCATAACAGAATTTTCCCCTGATGGAGAAACGCCATCCTTGGAATCTCTTCTCTACTCCACGGGATATTTCTCAAGGCAAATGTTCCCCATCTACCGGGAATACAGAAGGCCTATAGGAAAACAGGTGAGAGCGCAATGGGTGCTGGATGAATTAAAAATCAAGGATGTGCATCGGATCTCAAAGGGGAAGGGCATTAAGTTGGCCATCATAGATACAGGGATTGACCCAACCCTGAGAGAGATTAAATCAAGAATCGTCAAATGGAAAAATTTTCTTGACGGTTCAAAACCATATTTTGAGAAAGGAAGATTTCCCTTTGACTGGAGCGGCCACGGGACATCAATCGCATCGATTGTTTTTCAGGTTGCACCCGAAATCGAACTGGCCATCGTCAAGGTTTATGACAACGAAACCATGCGCACTGTTCCTCCGAGCCGATGGAGTGCTTATCTTTTCGCTGCAGGGATGATCTGGGCAGCTGAGAACGGAGCCGATATCATCAACCTCAGTGCAGCTTTTCGAGTCGACACAAAAGCCATTCGGGAAGCAGCCAAGTACTGTTGGGAGAAAAACGTATTGGTGGTTTCACCCATAGCCAATGTATCGGAAAACGAGGGCGATAAAACTCTGTATTTCCCAGCGGCCTATCCCTGGACTATTGCGGTTGGCGGCGTTGAAAAGCACAACGGAAAGCTTCGAGTATCCAAATTCACACCTGAAGCGGTATATCTGGATGTGGTCGCTCCAGCTTCCGGAATTTACGGGGAAATGCCTTCCTATCTCGACAGCCGGAAAAAGCCTCAAACCCATCACGGCAATTCGATCGCGGTCCCCTTCGTCGCCGGAACAGCCTCACTCATGCTTTCTGCCATGGAGGACCGAACTCTTCTTAAGCTTAAAGAAAAATCTGGGAACTTGGTTGAAACTGTTCGCATAATGCTGAGAAAAACATCCTCCAACGCCATCCTGGGATTCGACAAGCCCAATCCGACCTCAGGCTATGGATTTATCAACATCCAGAAGGCAGTCGAGATGGCTAGAAACTTCAGGATGGAGTAGAGGCAGGAATGGATCGCCTGAAAACTGAACTCATCGATGAAAATCTATTCTAATGCGGCTGCCTCGTTTGATTTTCACCGGTTTCTCCAGATGAACAACTGATAATCCTTTCTCCACCTTCAACTTTCCCCTTGCTTGTTCTGAACCGATATGAATATTCTTGATGGACCGGAAACCATAGCCCTCGGAAACACCGAATTTCGACAGCTCTACATCCCCATATTCAACCTTTAAAACAATTGTGCTACCCTTGACCTCGAAGCTTCCCCACCCGCTTCCACACGACCAGAAAGTTGAGAAATCGTCTTTGTTAATTTTTGGAGAAAAGGCGATAAAACTTTTTGCCCCGTCATACTGATAGCCGGAAAGAGCGAGCAGCACAGCCCAGCTAGCCATAGCACGGGCATAATGATGGCCGCATTCGAGCTCATCCCAGGGATTGCGGTTAAATCCACTGTACCTTTCCCTTAAAGCCTTAACTATGGTCAAACCTTCATCGATGTGGCCGGAATAAATCAATGAGGCGGCCACCTGGTATTCGATCCCTGTCCAGACCTCATCCGAGTACACAAAGGGCAGGGCCGGCCTCTTTCCCTTCGGCCAGGAGCAGAGGAGTAGTCCGGCCTCCTCATTCAAAGCATACACTCTTTGAACGTTCGAGAAGCGGCTCAAATCCAAGAGAAAATTGTACGTGAAAATGGATTTCATGGCTTTATCCACATGTTCCTGAGGGAGAATGTATCCCAATCCTGCCGCATGAGCCAGATACTGTCCCAAGAGCTGGTCAGAGAGGCATCCTTCTCCATACTGATATTTGGGCACTATCTCGCCCTTCTCCAGCGCCTCTTTCTTTCCGCCTGGAGATTCTTTTCCTTTGCAGGCTGGATTCTCACATTCTTTTTCAGGTGAACGCAGATGCTCAGGCACCACGAGTCCTTCCATGACGTCCACTTTCTGGGTGTAATATTCTCCATTCCAGAGGAGAGAATCGTAAGACTTCGAGCCTTTCTGGAAAATCTCTAGATATTCTTTCGCTTTTTTCTTATCACCCACTGCCTCTGCCATCTCGCTCCCTGCTTTAAGAGCGGCCAGGTATAAGGCCCCTGTCATAGTGTTCGGACCGTAAAACTCGATATCGTATGTGTTGTGCTGCTCGCCTTCCATGACTCCGTCTTTGTCAGGATCCCAGGGCAAGAGCAAACGGTCCTTCTGCCATTCCAGTTCATCTGACACATCCCCCACACCTGTCCAGGCAAACTCGATCGCTGCTTTCACTTTCGGCCAGAGGGTTCTAAGCCACTCCGCATCTCCGGATAACTTCCACTCGCGGTAAACCCTCACAACATTTCCCATCTGGCCATCCGCACAGGGTTTATACGTCCACCAGTACTTTCCCAGAGGCATGAGTGTTCGAAACACCTGGTAGCCGTTTTCAAAAGTATTATGAAGGAAATCCGTTTCCCGCACCGTTCTTTCCAGCGAAGGAAAAAGATAAGCCAGAGTCTGCTCATAATTCCAGACGTGTGTGCAGTTCATCGGGCAGCAGCCAGAATTATCGGTCAAACCTTCAAATCCGAAGAATTTTCCATCCTCTGCGCGCATCACCAAGTTGGTTTTCAAGGAAGATGTTTGAGAGGATACGGCGTCAAGAAGATAGGAGGGATAGGCGGAGCGAAAAAGAGTGTCATGGAATGTCTTTGTATCCTTGTAGAGCTCTTTCTCGTTCCGGATAAAATACCGCGCCACATCCCAGGCATCCTGGAATTTTGAAGCATAATAATTTTTAAACCTTTTGCCCTTGACCTCCTGTTCTCTATTCCAGTAATTCTCCCTGTTGGGGAAGTACCAGGTGAGATAAAAAGGAACGATTTTCTCCGCACCTGGCTCGAGCTCCATGCGAACCATAAGAGTCGCCACATCGCTTCTTCCTTCTGGAGACTCCTCGCTGTCCGTCATACGTGCTAACCGTCCATCTTCTGCAAAATCATCCCAGAAAATGTGGGCATTATCCCACCATCCTCCTCTGTACCACCGAGTCTGGACATCCACTTCTTTTTCCGACGTCACGAAGGCAATGTTGCCGAATTCTACATCATCCTCTGCTCCCCGGTTTGACGTCATCTTAATCCCTCTGAATTTTCCATCGTCGATAAACTGGTTCAAGTTTTTTCCGAAGCTTTTCAGATTAGCCTTATCCATTGTTTTGATGGGGTTCAGCATGCTGAAAGCCAGAGAAACACTCACAGGAGAGGCTTTCTCATTCTTGATTCTCCAGTAAAAAACAGCGGCAGGGATTCCGCTCTTTTCCGGCGACAAAGGGATAAAAGGGTTGAAGGCCTCCAGCTTCACTTCCACAGGAACATCTTCATCCTCAAACCTCAGTGAGGCAAAAGGGTATTCTCCTTTAAAAATCACTTCTTCAAAGCGGGAAACACCCGGCAGTTGATTCCTGGGTATTCCCATCCAGGCCACATACGGGGAGAAGAGCCGGCGTTCCAGAATTTTGGCAACAGACTGCTTCCCCTCCTCTCTTGCCCATATAGAAAAAAAAGTGAAATCCGGGTACTTCCCCTTGTCTGGTCTGTTAAAAATCTCAAGTTCTCTGATCTCACCTCTTCCGCCAAGTGTGATGTTGCCTGTTCCCAATCCTCCTATGGGGAAGGCGATTGTCGCCAGTTCTTTTCCTGTGAACTCTCTGATTTTTCCTGAATCATACAGCTTTTCTTTTTCATACACTTGATCGCTGCTGAAGATAAAACTAGTTAGAGCCAAAAAAACAGAAAGACAGAATACTAATTTCCTCATATTTTCCCCCAAAGAATAGATTTTATTCACCCGACAAGTATTTTATCAGCTTATAGCAAAGGGTGTCGCCAATGTCAAATAAGGGGGAATTTCCAGGAAAGAACAGGATTTAAAAGGGGAAAAGATGCCGACATAAAGTGAATTTTTCTCTAAATACAGCTGATGTAATTGAGAAGTCGGCAGATTTTATGAATGATCCAGGGAACCTGGGTTATTCACGAGTCGAGGTTGCCTCAGATACAAGGCACAGCGCAAGATGCTGTGGTCGTCCACCGCTCTTGCGCTGTAACGAAGTAGATGGGGTGAGATCGGCTCGCCCGAAGGGGAAAAGATGCCGACATAAAGTGAATTTTTCTCTAAATACAGCTGTTATAATTGAGAAGTCGGCAGATTTTATGAATGATCCAGGCTAGTTGGCGAAATACCCAGACCGGTGCGTCACTTTCAAGTCTTTATCTTTAACTCTGACTTTTATCTGTTTAAACTGACCATCCTTTTTGTAATTCAAGGGAGAGTAATAGACGAGGTAGTAGTTATCAGACGCCTCTACAGCATCTTTAAACAAAGCCACAGGATTTGCAGAGCTATGCAAGAATCCTCCTGTGGCGACAGCGACTTCCCGAAAGGCCATGAAGATATCTTCTGAGCTCTCCTCCATATGAACTCCCGGGATCACCTGTGGAGGCTTTGAAAAGAATAAAAAATGAATAGAAACAGAAGAATCGGCATAAGTCTGTTTGACTTTATCGATATCAATAGAGACATCTCTCTTTCGAGTCCCGAAAAGCTCTGATAGAGCGAAAACAATATCCTGTCTCTGCTGATTCGCGCTGACATACTGATCTATGACTCTTTGCTCAAGCTGAGGGATGAATTCTCTTTGATAGAACAAAAAGACATACTTTTGTCCCTCTTTATCTTTTAAATATTCTGCAAAATCCAGAAGTTTCTTCTGGTCAACAGACCTTATATTTTCCAATTTATTCAAAAGATCTCCGTACAGGGAGAGACTCTCATCGAGTGCTAAACCCCTAAATTCATCGACGCCTGGCTCGTCCATGCTCGTCGACTGGGAAGACAGCGTTTTAGCAAGACCAGTGAGGTCATTGATGGCGCCCCTGTATTCAGCACTCCCCTGCAAAGCATCTCTTCTTAAAATACCTTTGAGCCGATCCGCAACTTCCTCTCTGGGCAAAGCATCCAGAACTTCAGTTTTCATCCTGTATGTTTTCATGGGCGTGACGACAACGAGATTATCTCCGGGAAAAAGAACATTATGAATAAAATAATCCACTGCCTTTCCCATCCTGGCCGTGTACTCATTGACTTCAAAAAGGAGGTAGAAATTTCTTGAGGTTTGGGGAGTAAACCGTTTATTCTCTTCTCTTCTTTCAATGTCTGTCTTTTTGACTAAATAGACAGCTTCAATTTTCTGGAGCACTCCATCCTCGAAGACCTCAAAATCATTTATTGTTAGATTATCGATGAATGTTTTGCCTTGATACACTCTGACAGGAATCTCGATGTTGACTACCAGTGACTCATGAGTGATTTCCTGGGCAAACAGAGTTAAACCTAGCGCAAGCACGCCGATTATAATGACT
>JASFPJ010000074.1:0-12399 GCA_050116035.1 Candidatus Aminicenantota bacterium
TTAATCATGGTATTAATTGTTTTATTGGCTCTTGCATCATGTAAAGGCAAAAAAGAGCAAGAGAGTTCTCCCACTATTCTCAGTCCGGCGATTGGTTCCAACGGTATGGTCAGCACAGCCCATCCTCTTGCCACGCGAGCTGGTTTATCTATCCTTCGAGCCGGTGGAAATGCATTTGATGCGGCAGTGTCTGTGGCGGCCACGTTGAATGTCGTCGAACCGATGAACTCCGGAATCGGTGGTTACGGGACAATCCTCATCTATGATGCGGTCAGAGTAAAGACCCGCTTTCTTGATTCCAGTGGCAAAATACCCATTCATGTGAATTCGGATTTGTTCCGTCCTCCGACACCGAATTACAGAGAGAACCGACGCGGAGCCAAAGCTGTATCCACGCCCGGAAACGTGAATGCATGGTGGGCCATGTCTTCCGAATACGGGCGGTTCGATTGGGAGGAACTGTTTGATGCCCCAATAAAAGCCGCCGAAGATGGCTACGAGATCGATGAGCGTCTGGCTCGTGTTATACAATTCGCTTTTTCTGAATTCAACTCGTATGGTCAGTCTGTTTACGGCAAAAAAGGAAAGCCTCTGGAAAAGGGAGATATCCTGATTCAGAAGGACCTTGGCCAATCGCTTCGTCTGATAGCCAATGAAGGAGCCAGAGCTGTTTACGGTGGAGAATTGGGGAAGGCGATAGATCGTGCCATGCGAGAGAGCGAAGGCTTCTTAACAGTAGATGACCTGATCGCTGACCGAGCGGAATGGTGGGAACCCATCAGCATTAATTATCGAGGGTATACTGTGACAACTGCGTCCCCTCCATCAACCGCATTTCCTTCTCTCATCCGCCTGGGTTTGATGAGCTGTTTCGATAACGCCAGTCTCGGACACAATTCAGCCGCCTATCTCCACCGCTTCGCCGAAGTCACCAAGCATGCTTTCTGGTGCCGCCTCGCATTTGCGGGGGACCCGGAGATCAATCCCCCTCCGCTGTTCAGGCTACTGAGCAGAGAATACTGGGAAGAAGTCGTTAGTGAATTTGAGATGGAAGAGGCCAAGCCCTTCAGGCCACCTAATATTGTGGTGAAGAGCAGAGACAATACAACACACTTTGTTGTGGCCGATAGGTGGGGCAATATCGTTAGCGCCACACAGACCCTTGGAAATTCATTCGGCTGCCGCATAATGGTCGAGGGCACGGGTATCTGGCTCAATAATTCTCTGGCATACTGCACGTTCGAGCCCAAAGGGAATCCGATGGATGCCCATCCCGGCCAGAGAAAACTTTCCGGAGACTGTCCGACAATCGTTTTTAAAGAGAATAAGCCCTGGATTGCTTTGGGAACACCAGGTGGGCATACGATTGGCCAGACTGTACCTCAGATGGTAATGAATATGATTGATTTTGGGTTGGATATCCAGCAAGCCATTGCCGCGCCGCGCATCAGCTTTGTTGAGCCAGACTATATTCTAATCGAGCGGGGAATCGAGGATTCCGTGTTGGAGGCTCTTAGAAAAATGGGCCATAACATCCGTCAATCCACAGGGCTGGGTAATGCTCACGGCTTAATGATTGAGTATGATTCTGCGGGTAAACCTGTGAAATTCGTCGGGAGCGCTGATCCGCGTGGGAGAGGCAAGGCTCTAGGATACTAAAGATAAAGAATGTTATTTTTTTTCACGGCTTGATTTTTCCATAACCCTGATTCGCCAGATCCAAATCACAAGTATGATTAAAGACGCGACAACTCTCAATGGGGGCGATATCGTGAAAAAATCGAAAATGCCGTGGACTGCTGCAGCAATCAATAGGCCTATCAGGGAGGCCTTGAACATAGATTTTCCTTGAATTCGAGCTTTTCCGACTGTGTAACCCCAAATGGAAGAAAAGATGGTGTGTGATAAAGGAGAAGCAAAGGCGCGGCCGAAGAGTTCAAGACCTTCCAGGTGGGCCAGGTAGTAGATATTCTCAAAACTGGCGAACCCGAGTGCTATCGTTGAGGCGTAGACAATACCGTCAATTATTTCATCGAAAGCCTTGAGTCTTAAAGTGATCAGAATAAAAGGAAGGAATTTAAAAAATTCCTCGATCAATCCGATCACACCAAGACTGTAGAAGAAGAATTGGAGTCCGTGGCTTTCCATCAGAGCGCTGGGATCTTCAGGGATTCCGATGAGAGGAAGGAGTCCGTAAAATTTTACGCATCCATAGGCAGTGACCAACCCCAGTATATAGGTTATTCCCAGGTTGCGAATGGGCTCTGGCTGAAAGCGGTCCTTGTGATAAAAATAACCAATCCAGAAGACAGCGGGGGCGATAATTCCAGAGAGAATAATCCAGAGTGTCATGTCAATTCAATGGGTTCTTTTCCATTTAGTGAGGGTAAATGATTAGATAGCATTCAGGGATGTCCTTACTCCAGTCAGATTTTTCACGCCATTCCCTCCTCAACCTTCTCGGCCCTGCGGAACTCCGCATGTTTATAATATCTCACGCCAGGACATCTCTCAGCCATACTTAGCACCGCCCGATGCATTATGTCGTGCTCAAACAGTCCTCAGGCCCGACTCCGTCGGGTTCCCTCGAAGAACGACTCGGGAAGGCTAAATCTTCCAATGTCGCTTCGTCCATCCCTGAATGCTTTTATTAGTTTTTTAATCTGAGTCTTACACACAAAAAATGGAAGAGAATCATTCAATGAAGGATTTTACTATAAATGCGGTGTTTTGTGGAATTCGCATGAAGAAGCCTTAAAAAGAACTCAGGTGTGAGTGTTTGGTGGCTTGAGAATAAGTCAAGAATTTTTTAGCGGATACTCTTTATCTCGGAATCTTCGATATTTGATATCAGTTCACTCAGGTAAAAAAGCTCAAGGAGGAAATTGTCTCGCCGTTCCATTTCCTTTCTCAAGGCCTCCACCGCTGTTTTTGATACTTCATGCACTGAATTCAGGGCTGTCTTGATGTAGTAGAGGTCATTGTTCAACTGAGGAAGACTCATCTTTTCTAACTCTTTGGAGAAAATTATTTCCGGAGATTTTGGGTATTCTGCTTTGAAATGAGGAGCGGTCTCCAGAGATTCATACTCTTTCAACACAGGAGTCTCCTCTTCCTCAGCCTGTTCCTCTTCGGATTCTTGAGTCTCCTCTTTTGTTTTCTCTTCGATTTGTTCTTCCATGCTGGTGATTATCCTGTTGAGTTCCTCTTTCGCGCGGTTCATTTTTTCAATTTCAGCGGTGATGAGCCCGATGTCTCCTTCCAAATCCGTGGTCGCCAGACAGAGCACGTAGAAGCCGAGAAGATCCTTCTGAAATGGGGAAACAGCTCTAAACTGATCTCTGGCAACTTGTGAAGCAATAAAAGTCGGATTGCTCTCCTCACCCAA
This sequence comes from Candidatus Aminicenantota bacterium, assembly GCA_050116035.1. GTDB lineage: Bacteria > Acidobacteriota > Aminicenantia > Aminicenantales > Aminicenantaceae > SOIA01. The sequence continues at coordinate 3,389 of JASFPJ010000074.1, forward strand.
AGATAAGTAATTTTCTTTAAAAGACTGGACGGCCTGTGCGATTTTGGGTTGAGTCGACGGATGGAGCTGCTTTTTAATCCTGTACTGTTCATTCTGGATTTTTTTCTTATCAATAGTCTGGGCTTGTTCTCCTGTGAATCCGGTTGTCAGGAAGCAAGACATTAAGACAAGAAAAATTAATCGACAGATTGAAGAGTGGCTACTGACTTTCATTTCAAATTCCCCTCAGAAATCTTATACCATAGGAGTCATCAAGAGTCAAAATAGAGAATAGCGAAGCGCTTATCATCTAAATCTATACTGGATCCAGGTTAATCAAGTTTTGTTGAAGTCGAGCCTCCGTAATAAATTCCGTTGAACAAGAATTTAAAGGTACCATGGGGTTGAGCGCGACGTGTGATTTCTGGTCCGAAGAGGAAAAGCTTTCCCTCGCCCATATCCGCTTCAATAACCGCGATTCCTCCATAAAGGTGATGTTTCCCCCATGCCCAGCCGCTTCTTAAGGGATCCTTGTTATCGAACCAGGAGACTGGACGCACTCCTTTCAGAGAAGCTTCAGGCAAGAGTTTGAAGACAGGGCTGTTGTTGAAGTTGACGTCCAGCTCTTCGGGTATGCCATAAGCCAGTGGATGGGAATTGTCCACAAGAACCCGGAGAACAGAACCGGGCATAAAGAGTTTTGTCCTTGGTAGTGGCCTCTCTGTTCCATCTTCAAGCTTTTCGGTGAGGGCGTTAGCGATGGGAAGGCCGGCGTGGTAGGCCAGGTTGGTTGAGCTTCCGATGGTCAGCACGGCTCCGCCTTTTTTTATGAATTGGAGCAGTTGGGGAATAGTCTTTTCAGCGGTGATCCGGCCTATTCGGTTCCGGTATTCTGCAGGAATAGTCTTGAGATCAGGGGGAGAGTATGAGCGAAAGCGGCTGGTCCCCCCACTCCTGAAACTGGGTATGGCTCGGCTGACAAAGATAAGCACATCGAATTGACTGTTGAGCTTGCCCGCATCCAGAGCAGGAGGATAGACAACCTTAAAGGGGAACTCGAATTGCTCGAGAATCCATCTCACCCAGCCGGAATCCATGGACCCGCCGTAGCTGTCCCACAGTCCGATACGCAGTGGCCTCAGTTTAAGCGCTTCGCCGGCGGGCTTAGTTTTAATTCCGTCGAAATTCAGTCCGATTTCCTCTGCGATTTTTTCCAGTCTGGAGGCTGTCGTGGACTTGGCTGGAATGTAAATCGTTCCTTCAGGATAGGTCTTTCCTCCGGCCTGAAAATCCTGTTTAAGCCAGTAAATCTCCTCTTTGTTTTTCAAAAGCCTGTTTATGGCGATGAATGCATCATTGACTCTATGATCCAGGAGGAATCCGGCTGCATTCCTGCTGCCAGTGACTTTGCCGGCTGGAAGCTGGGCCAGATCTTCGATTTTTTCGAAAGGTCCATCAAAACCATCCAGAATCCGGTCAAACTGCACTCCCATCTGGAAGGCAAGTGTCCAGCCTGCGTTGTCATAGGGGGGGATCGGTGCGCCTCCCGGATAGGGAATATCGTCCGGATGATTCTGGGGTTCGAACATGGAGAGTATATGAGGACGGAAAGCCTGAGCTGTCTTAACGATGTAGGAGCCTTTCGGATAGGATTTCTCACCAATTTTGAAAGAACGTGTGGCCTGGTGGACGAACACACCGCTCTTAATCAGAGCATTCACGAATTTTGTCGCAGTGAGGAAATCTGCCTGGTCTGAAGGTAAGATGTATCCTCTCGGGTCTCTTTTGTCCGGTTCATAGAGCATGTCATAGTATTTTTTCGGGTATCCTCGTGAGCGGCCAGAGCCTGTCGGTATTGCCTTATCTTTTCGGATGGCTTCTTCAACCTCAGTGATCCTCTTCGGCTTGAGTGTCCAGTGGTCACGGCTGCCCCTGTCGATGGATTTTTTGCCCATCCTGTAAATATTCATCAAAAAGTCCTCACGGTGTTTGGAAGCCAGGTCGAGAATAGCCCGGTTGGCAGTGATCGAGTATTCGATCGATTGGCGAAAATGCCATTTTTGAGGCTGGACCGGAAAAGGGAGGTCGTTTCTCGGGAGCAGTCTTTGCGGAAGGAATGGAATCTCCATAGGGGTGGGATTCCCGATGGTTTCTGTGAGGATCCCGATCATGTTATGGAAGTAGACCGTGGTGCGAAGTCCCCCGTTCCACCAGGTGGAATATCTTGCGCCTGACCTCATCGTTGCCCCGGGTTTACCTTCGACCACAAAGCGGTTGTGCATGGCCACTCCGACCATTTCGATTCCCAGTGGCACAAGAGGGTCGAAGTAGTAGTTGAACGGATCGCGGAAGGGAGGAGCGAACAACACGCAGCCAGATGGACCAGATTGATGTTGGTTGTAAACGATTTGCGGAAACCATTCTCTGTAGAGGACGCGGCTGACGGCTTCGGTCTCAGGTTGAGTGATCATGTAGAAGTCTCTGTTGTTGTCATGTCCGATATACTTCTGGTAGAGACGGGGAAGCCCCCTTGTTGAACGCTTGGTGGGGTTTTTTTCCCGCATATACCAGTTGGACACAAGATCCATCCCATCTGGATTGGAGCAGACAAGGAGCAAGATGACATCTTCCAGAATCCTTACAGTCTCCGGATCATTCCGGCTCGCCATTTGATAGACCATTTCAATCAACTGCTGCGCACCCAAAACCTCGGAGCCGTGCAGTCCTCCGTCGATCCAAACCACGGCGCGTCCTTCAGCGGCCAATTCAAGAGCGTCCTTTTCGGAAAGCCCTTCGGCCAGAGCCAGGCGCCGTGAGATGTCCTTGAACCGGTCGATTTTCTTCTGATTTTCCGGAGACGTGATGATGGCCAGATACATCGGGTTTCCTTCAGCGGTTATCCCCATTCCTTTAATTGACACGCGGTCTGATTCCAGGGAAATCTTTTTTAAATATTCCGCATATTGAGTATAGTTGGCCAGATGATAGTCATCGCCGGGATTGAATCCGAAGTGTTCTTTTGGAGTCGTGATTTTATTTTGTGATAGACCGGGCGCAGCGGCTAGCGCCATGATCAAAAAGAGAGAAACAAGAATCTTTTTATTATGCATTTATTCCTCCTTTTTCATTTTATGGGTGGGATGGTAGATGATTTTATTTATTCTTAGTTTTTCCGGCATTCGTGTTTTTCCGGATATCCTTAGATTCTCTCTATTCGCATCTAAGGTAAAGCTTATATCAGAGAAGATTTTTGATGTCAAAATAAATATAGTGAATATGAGTGTCAAAGCGAAACCTTTCTTCTTTTATTCCGTTATATATAAATATAATAAAAACGGAGTCAGACCGATCTTAAATGAAGTGAATAGACACTTATGTCTGCCTGGATTTTATGGGAATCTGTTGAATCGAATCAGAAATATTGCCCTACCAGTAATAATGGGTATAAAGTCTTGTTTTTCTTGGCCGGAATGAGTAAAAAGGACAGTGGATTTGAATATCAATTCAATAATTTAATTGAATGATCCAGTGACATTCACCAATAATCAAAAATTTTAAAGGAGGAGAATATGCGTAAACGATTTATTTCATTGTTGGTGGTATTATCCATTTTCATCTTTGGATGCGTCCCCAAGGAGCAGATACCTCGCCTTGTTCCGATGGAGGATTTTTTCAAGAATCCTGAAAGCACAGGGTACGACCTCTCTCCAGATGGAGAGCATATTGCCTTTTTAAAACCCTGGCAAAACAGGTTGAACGTTCATGTGCAGAAAATTGGGGAAGAAGAAGTGACACGAGTTACTAGTGCAACAGAGAGAGACATCGCGGGTTACATGTGGGCGAATAACGAGCGCATCGCTTATGTCCAGGATACAGCAGGGGATGAAAATTTTAGGGTGTATGCTGTGGATATTGACGGCTCTGATTTCAAGGAACTCACACCTTTTGAAAAAGTAAGAGCAAGCATAATCGATGAGCTGGAAAACGATCCCGAGCACATGTTGATCGACATGAATAAAAGGGATGCTCGAGTTTTTGATGTTTATCGGATTAACATCAACACCGGCAAAATGGAGATGATCGCTCAAAATCCAGGCAATATCACAGGTTGGATGACTGATCATGACGGCAATTTGAGGATTGCCCTCACCACGGACGGAGTCAACACCAGTGTTCTCTACCGTGATTCTGAAAAGGGTGATTTCCAAGTGCTGATCACAACCAGTTTCAAAGAAACCTTTAATCCATTATTCTTTACATTCGATAACAAGAACCTCTATATCGCCTCCAACATAGGCCGGGATAAAGAAGCCATTTATGAATATGATGTCAAGAATAAGAAGAACATCAGGCTTTTATACGAACATCCTGATGTCGATGTGAACAGCTTGATGAGATCCGATAAGCGGAAAAAAATTACAGGAACTTACTACTACACAGAAAAGATGCATTATCATTTTTTTGATGAAGATAGAGAGAAGCTCCAGATGGATCTGGAAAAAAGATTACCGGGGTATGAAGCTCGTGTCTACAGCATGAGCAAAGATGAAACCAAAATCCTGGTGAGAACATTCAGCGACAGGTCTCTCGGAGCCTATTATTATCTGAATCGTGGTACCAACGAATTCATGAAGCTGGTGGATGTCAGCCCGTGGCTGAGCGAGGATGAAATGGCTGAAATGAAGCCCATTTCCTACACATCCCGGGATGGATTGACCATCCATGGATATTTGACTCTACCTAAAGGCTTTAAACCTAAAAACCTTCCGGTTATCATTCTCCCTCATGGCGGCCCCTGGGCAAGAGACACATGGGGTTTCATACCTGAGGTTCAATTCCTGGCGAACCGGGGCTATGCGGTTTTGCAGATGAATTTCAGAACATCCACCGGTTATGGACGAAAATTCTGGGAAGCCGGATTCAGGCAGAACGGGCTGGCTATTCAGGATGATATCACGGACGGAGTCAAATGGTTGATCGACCAGGGAATCGCTGACTCGGAGCGTGTGGGTATCATGGGCGGTTCTTATGGAGGGTACTGCACATTGGCTGGTTTGGCCTTCACTCCTGATCTGTATGCCTGCGGCGTGGATTATGTGGGCATCTCGAGCTGGTTTACGATTTTGGAAGGTATCCCACCCTACTGGGAACCCATGAAGGAGATGTTTTATGAAATGGTGGGTCATCCGGAAAAAGATAAAGAGCTTCTCGAGAGGACTTCGCCTCTTTTCCATGCGGATAAGATTAAGGTCCCGCTGTTCGTTGCTCAAGGTGCTAATGACCCGCGTGTGAATAAGATCGAGTCAGACCAGATCGTAGAAGCAGTCAAAAAGCAAGGTGTGGACGTCGAGTACATGGTCAAAGAGAATGAAGGACACGGCTTCCGCAATGAGGAAAACCGGTTCGATTTTTACAGAGCCGTGGAGAAATTCCTGGCCAAGCATTTGGGTGGAAGAGCCGAACAGAAGTAAATGTATCGGGGTCAGACTTTGATAACTTTAATATATTATTAAAGCCTGACCCCAATTTGTTTAAAATGTCATTGCGAGTTTGCGTGGCAATCTTGTACAAAAGGATGTGATTGCGAACGAAGTGTGGCAATCTCGTATCGAAATTATGCCACTCGACATTGAATTGTTATTTTTTCCTGATTTCTGCCTTATCACGCCAGTAGCGCAGTTTTCCGACTCCCTTGGTCTCTGGGCTTCCGTCAAAAGCCAATCCGAAAAATCCTGATTTGGCTTCAACGAGTACCTTATCTTTATACAACGCCTTGGTCAGGTTGACGATCGTGTAATGGAGTTCTGTCCCCTTTAATGAGGCAAAAACAAGATCGCCGTTGGTTTCTATATCGCCGAAGCTGATTTTGCCAGACTCATAGGTGTATCTGGGCCGGCGCCAGTCTCGAGCCATATCCATCCGTAGGTCATTCTTTACCCCTACTGTGACTTTTTTGTCTCCTATACTGATCTGAACTCCGAGGCCTGCTCTCTCGGGCAAGACTGGGAGGAGGCTGATTTGCTCGGCCAGCTTCTGTGGAGATTCTCCCGCAGAGTGGGGGATGAGCACGGTGATAAATCCGACCGTTTCACCCAACTCGAAATGCTGGGCTGTTATCTGATGGATGAGCGTTTCATCTTGATAGTGGCGTTTTTCATGTTCCACACCCTCCAGGCGGTAATGGGTGAGAGGAAAAACGATGAGAAGATGCCTGTCCTGGGGCAGCTGTCGAGTCTGGATCTTGTCGTAAACCGTGTCATACCAGTGTTCCCCTTGCGCCATAATTTTCCGTGTGTGCCAGAGGTTGGCGAGCGTGAAGAATTCCTCTTTCCGTGATTTAAAGACATCGAACACCACAAAAATTTCAAGGTCTTTGACATAAGTGATGACTCGGTCCCACTCGTATCCCATGTTGGAATCGATGAGCCGCGTCCGGCTGTAGTCGAAGTCCGGGAGGGAGAGGAAATCGATTTTCTGAGTGCGGACAATCCGGTAGGAGCCCGCGTTGTGGAGAAAGTCGAGAATGCCCTGACCCGGAACCGCATCGCGGATGCTGTAACGGAATTGTCCCTGTTTCTGTCCCATCCAGATTTTCTCTGGACGCACGCACAGCCGGTTATGGAAGTAATCCTGGCGAAAAGCCCCGTACGGACCGCTGGGCATGTAATCCCTGTATCCACCGTCATGAAGGAGCACAGAACCTCCGGACATCAGAAGTGTGATGCTGTTTTCATCGGAGTGGCCGTGAGTCATCTTTTCTTCTTCGACCGGGATCGTATCCCTTAAATAATCGCGGAAATTGAGCCCGCCGTCTCCCTCATCCCTGTAATTCAAGAGCAGATAAGTCGATTTGTTGCTCCATCCGTTGCGAAAGACGATTTTCTTCCCCTGGACATCTTCCATGACTTCCTGAGAGAGGTTTTCTGGCGGGATAGCCGGGACTTCATCGTTTCCCCAGAGGTAACAGTCCAGGAAGATATAGCCCAGTCCGACGCTGGTGGGATTGTCGAAATCGATGAATTTTCGGGCAATCGTGGAAGCCGCCCATTTCATTTGGGGATTTTTGTACTGCGCGGCCGCCGTTTCGAAAAACACCAGGAAGAGCTGCCAGTTGGAGAGCCAGTTGGCGTCCCCAAAATCCGGAATCATATCCGCAGGGCTCATCAGGTTGAGGAAATAATGAGCGTAGTAGTACATCTCTGGTGTTTTAAACAACTCGTTCATTTTGTCCTTGGCGTTCGCATACCCGCAGAGAGAGTAGAGCCAGACACCGTGGTAGATAGTGGCATCCTCGATCTGCCAGTTTCCCCAGTTGTCATCCCCCAGAGCTTTACGCTGCATCTCCCACTTTGGAGCGTTGGGATGGCTGGGAAGGGCGCGCACAGCCCAGGCCAATGACTCTGCCCGGAGGGCGGCCCGGTTCATCGGCCCCCATTCCTGAGTGCGGAGAAGATAGGCCATGCTCTCAGTTATTGTCGCCTCGATTTTTTTCTTTTCGGATTTGTTAAAGATTTTGAGGCGGTTGAGTGTATCGTAGGCGCGGATGTAGCGCATCACGGTGAAAAAATCCGGAAGAGCCGGGACACCGTCCGCATAATCCGGGCGTTGCTGGATAGATGATTCCGGATACTGGGAGCGGTAGTCTCCGTATTCGAGGAGTATTTTTTTGACTCGTCTGGCGTATTCCGGTTTTTTCTCTTTTTCGTGGAGATGGCTGTATATGACCGACATCTCCAGGAGTCCTCCCGGAGGTCTGTACCCGAACACACTCTCCGGGTCAAAGCGCTGTTTCCACTTCGTGATCAGCTCATCGTAGTTATCCCATGTCCAGTCTGCCGCGGCCCGGGCATAATCCAGGTATTTGGCCCGGGGCACGATTTCAGCAGAAAACGCCTGATTGGCGAGAATAATTAAAAAGAGGATGGCGAATACAAAGCCAAAGGATTTTTTTAATTTTCCTTTATTCATCGGAAGCCTCCCTCCATGTTGACATGTCTTCATGGGGAAATGAATGATGTGAAGTCATTTTTTGACGACAAAGCCTCATTTTTTCTTGAATCAGTCTGAGTGCGTCTATGATATGAAAAAGAGTTGTGCGTTGCAACAAGCCATTCAAAACCAGGTATTTTAAGCTTTTATTTAATACTCAGAACTATCCTCAATTAACAAAGCTATTCAGTGTTTGGCTCTGAATTCATTTGACTAATTTTGGATGAGTTGATATTCTTTTGCCAAACTCAAAAAGGGAAAGATAAGCATGAAATGTCCCAAGTGCCATTTCGACAATCCAGACGACACTCTTTACTGCGGAAAGTGCGCCACACCCCTCCCTTCCTCAAAGGAAATCCCTGTCACTGAAACCCTTGAAACACCCACCGAAGAACTAACCAGAGGAACCACTTTTGCTGGGAGATACGAAATCATAGAAGAGCTGGGAAAAGGAGGCATGGGTAAGGTCTATAGGGTGGAAGATAAGAAGATTAAAGAAGAGGTAGCCCTAAAACTTATTAAACCTGAAGTCGCCTCAGATAAGAAAATCATAGAACGTTTCAGCAACGAGTTGAAGATGGCCCGCAAGATTGCCCACAGGAACGTGTGCAGGATGTATGACCTTGGTGAAGAGAAAGGCACACACTACATCACTATGGAGTATGTTCCTGGGGAAGATTTGAAGAGATTAATCAGAAAAGTAGGCCAATTCAGTGCCGGGAAAACTATTTTAATGGCCAAGCAAGTCTGTGAAGGATTAGCAGAAGCTCACCGCCTGGGAGTTGTGCATCGTGATTTAAAGCCCCAGAATATCATGGTTGATGAGGAAGGGAATGCCCGCATCATGGATTTTGGGATAGCTCGAACTGTGAAGGGTAAAGGCCTTACAGGCGCTGGTGTGATGGTCGGGACACCAGAGTATATGTCACCCGAGCAGGCTGAAGTAAAAGAGGTAGACCAGCGTTCGGATATATACTCATTGGGAGTTATTCTTTATGAGATGGTGACAGGTAGAGTTCCTTTTGAGGGAGAGACGCCTTTAG
>JASFPJ010000075.1:0-12317 GCA_050116035.1 Candidatus Aminicenantota bacterium
TGTAGATTTCTCCGATCACTTCAGAATGCATGTTCCTGGAGAGCCGCCGAAAATAAAGCCTGAGAGTTTGAAAGTGGGTCTGCTCCGGAAATCCACTGTTTGAAATCACGACTACTTTCGGGTAGCTGTCATACCTTTTCACATGAACGGTCTCCCCCTGGACTCGTTTAACCCGCGGGTCCAGTGCCGGGATCATCCTGTCGATGAATATCTTCATGTTCCCTGTCACGTTATCGGCATAGACGGGGGTGGCAAAAACAACTATGTCTGATTTAATCACCTTTTCCAACAGCTCAGCCATATCGTCTTTCTGGACGCACACACCAGGAGTCTTTATCCAGCAGCTCAGGCAGGCTTTACAGTAACCGATCTTCTTCTCCACCAAAAAAGCCGTTTCAACCTCGGCTCCGGCTTTTCGAGCTCCTTCAAGAAATTCCGCAGCTATCATCTGACTGATGCTGTTTCTTCCTCTGGGACTCCCATTCACGCAGATTATTCTCATTTTGTGCCTCATCCTTTCATCGAAACCAGAGAGTGAAATCTGCCGGTTTCATTCAATCGATGGCTGTTTGGGTCTTCAAATCAATTGTACATTGATTTGGGGTCTCATCTCAACATTCGACATTTCTTGTTTCTTTTTAGATTACCGATGGGCAGCACTTTGCTCTGATAACGAATCGAGCAATAAAAATGCAAAGACAAAGAAAATATCGAATGTTGAGATGAGACCCCTTTTTACATTGAGATGCGATCCCTTTTTAACTTTTTAAGTTCCGTTGACTGCAAGACGAAATTTCTATACACTCGAAGACTCATCACGCCAAGATGCGTAACAATCAATCAAGAAAGGATAACGCCATGAAACAAGAAAAAAAATTCATCATCATCTTTCTGGGCGTGACTCTGCTTTTGCTCTCAATGAGTCCATTACACTCTTTGGAGAAGAAAGACCCGCTCACTGTGGCTGAGTCCAGCGACTTCACGGCCACATCGCGCTGCTCTGATGTCATGAACTTCATCAGAGAGCTTCAAGAGAAGACTTCCCTCTTCAGAGTGGAAACGCTCTGTGTGAGCCCAGAAGGACGGGAAGTCCCCCTTCTTGTCATCGGCCAGCCTGTTCCCTCCTCTCCACTCGCACTCAATCATGACAAGAGGGCTGTTCTCTATATCCAGGCAAATATCCATGCGGGCGAAGTCGAGGGCAAAGAAGCTTCTCTCATGCTTGCCCGGGATATCCTCCTCCAGGAGAAACCTCCCTATCTGGATAAGCTGGTCATTCTCATCGCCCCAATCTTCAACGCGGACGGGAATGAAAAAATCAACCCCAACAACCGCCGAAGACAGGCCGGTCCTGAAAAAGGAGTGGGAGTTCGCTACAACGGTCAAAACCTTGATTTGAATCGGGACGGCATGAAACTCGAAAGCCCCGAAGTTCAGGGTTTAGTTCGCAATGTTCTGAATAAATGGGATCCATTCCTTCTCGTCGACTGCCACACCACCAACGGATCCTACCACCAGGAACCTGTCACCTATATCTGGCCTCTCAATCCGAACGGAGACCTTCCTCTGATCGAATACATGAGGGAAAAAATGATGCCCTCCATCAACAAGAATCTGAAGCAAAAGTATGATGTTCTCTCTGTTCCCTACGGCAATTTTATGGATTATCGAGATCCGGGAAAGGGATGGCGGCCTTCGGGTCCGCAACCCCGTTACATCACCAACTACATCGGCCTGAGAAACCGGATGGCCATTCTGAATGAAAACTATTCCTATGCGGATTACAAAACCAGGGTGCTGGGCTGTTATTATTTTCTCCACTCGATCCTGGAATACTGTCACGCGCACACAGACGAAATCACACAGCTCATCCGCCAGGCAGACCAAAAAACCATCCAGAGAGGACTTCATCCTTCTGAAAAGGATACTATAGCCGTCGAATACGACCTGCAGCCCCTTAAAGAGAAAGTCACTGTATTGGGATATGAAATGGAAGTGATTGAAAAAGAAGGCAGCCGGCCGCAGATCAGAAGAACAGACAAGTCAAAGGCCTATACTGTCCCCTTTTTCACCGATTTTGTTCCCAAAAGGTCTGTCTCCTTTCCCTCCGCTTATCTCATCCCGACTGCAGATCCTGAAATCATCCACAAGCTGCTCCAGCACGGTCTGCTGGTGGAGAAACTGACAAAACCAATAAAGCTAGAAGTGGAATCCTTCCGCATCACAGAAATCACAGGGGCGAAAAGGCTCTATCAAGGACACCGAATGAATTCAGTGAAAGGGGAATACAATCTTGAAGAAAAAGAATTTCCTGCGGGAACTCTCTTCATCTCCACAGCTCAGCCGTTGGCCAACGTGGCCGCCTATCTTCTTGAACCGGAGAGCGACGACGGATTACTCGTCTGGAATTTCTTTGACCGCTATGTCGTTCCCCAATGGGGTCGGGGGGCTCTACCCTATCCTGTGTACAAGCTTCTCAAGCCTGCGAATCTTGTCAAAGAGCGTGTAAAATAACTGAGTCTCTTCTGATGTGATATTATCGAATGTGATTGGCTTCTTATTGCTTATTTTGCCGCAGGAAGAAAGACCGGTTTCTTCAGAGTATAATTAACAAAATCCCTGGAGAAAAAAATTTTCTTCTTTAATGAGATTGCCACGCTTCGCTCGCAATGACATGATGCAGAAGAAATATTTTCTTTTTTACGAGATTGCCGCGTTTCGTTCGCAATGACACGGTGCATTCGGATTCCCAGGTTAGAGCATTCACTGAAACGGCAATTCTAGATATTTCGAGATTATTGGGAAATGGCTTGTGATGTGTTAGAGAAGACCGAACCGTTATTTTTTCTTTTTCTTTGAGGCGACGAGGAATTTACCGCAGTTTTCGCAGATATAAATATCGTTGCTTCCTTCAATCGCAGAGCCCATTCCTGTGGCCACATTGATGTTGCACCCCTGGCAGACTCCTTCATCCACTTCAGCTACGGCAAATCCGTATCTCTGCATGAGTCTGTCAAACCTGTCGACAAAGTCTCTATCGAGTTCTTGACGGATCAGATTGGCCTGCTCTTTAAGCTGTTTCAGCTGGGCACCCTTTGTTTTTCTCATTTTGATTTCAATAGTTTGAAGCTTTTTCAGCAGGCTGGCACGGCTTATAATCCGATCCTCCTGGGGAAGCCGCAGTTCGACCTCTGAAAGGACTTTATACAACTCTGTTTTATTCGCGGCTCCAAAAAGTCTCCGTCTAAAATCGTCTTTTCTCAGGAATTGAGCCAAGCCGGCAAAGAGATGATTGAACAGGCCGGGAATAGAAGGATTCCAGATTACCAGAATTACGATATGGACGTTTTTACCATCGATGGCGTCAAAATCTATCCCCTTTTTTGACTTTCCAACTGCCACGGCAATATTTCCGCCTGTGTTCACACGCGCATGGGGAAGAGCGACACCGTGCCCGATGGCCGTGGGCTCCAACCGTTCTCTGTCAATAACCCGGGTCAGGAGGAGCTTTTTATTCTCGATCAGTTTTTGCTTAACGAGGATACTGAGGAGTTCTTCTAAGGCTTGGATTTTATCTTTGGCTTTGAGGTCAAAGACAATTTGAGAAGGCTTGAGGTAATCGGATAAGAATGAGCTTTTAAAAGAACTTTTCATATTGATTTTTTATTTTAACATAAAAAGTCTAATACAAAAAGACAAAAAATCAGCATTTGAGATTTTTCTTCAATTCAAGGTTTTTAGCCTTGAAAAAGATTCATTCTTTGAGCTCGAGAGGCTCTTCCGCTATTGGAAAAAAGAGAGGGTTTCCTCAGGCCCGTAAGAATCCGTTTCTCTTTTCTCGCTGACCGCTCTCTCCTGGTTTATTTTTCAGTCTTTCGGTATTCTTTGACAAGCCTGAAAGTTTCTTCAACGCCTTTGACCTCAACGACTTGTGTGGCTAATTCCAACCCAAACCGTGCCGCGTCAAAAGGGTCTTTTCCCAATGCCAGTTTCACCGCTGCCCCTCCACAAAAAACATCGCCGCAGCCTGTCTTATCGACGACTGTTTCTGCCTGAAGGGCGGCAATCTTCAAGGATTGACCCGGCTTTAAAACCAAAACACCCTCTTTTCCCAGCGTCACGAACACAGCTTCGACTCCCAGTTCAAAAGCTTTTTCCCCAAACCGGGAAAGTTCCGTCTCCGAAGGGACCTCCTCCGGGGTACCGAGCATTGAAGCCACCTCTTTGATATTGGCCTGGAGAAAGCTAACTCCCTTTACCCATTCCTCCCATTCACCCATGGGAAGGTACTGTCGAGGGACGTTGAGCTCCTTGGAGAGAAAGAGAGAATGGACATCAATCCATATTGGGAAGGAGGCAGACTCCACGATATCCCGCCAGTGAGACAGCTCCAGGTCATAACCCGAATTTATCACCAGGATGAGCATTCCCAGCTCATGCAAATCTTCGTTTATGGGAGCAGGATCCAAGGGAGGGACAACAGATTTTAAGACCTCAACTCTCTCTCCTTTTTCGGGGTAATGGAGGTGAACCCGGTTTCCAGGACCCGGAACTCGCCGCAACCCTTTTTTCCGGAGAGTGGACCACTTTTGGACTATTTTAGTGACATCTTCAACCAATTCTTCACCAAGATTGGTGTAAAGGAACACGTCTTTTCCCAGGCTGCACAGCACGCTTGCCTGATAGAGGACTCCTCCCAGTCCGGAGATTCGTTGACCGGACTCAAAGGTGATCTCATCATAGGTTATGGTTCCGATCAGGCCAAAATTCATGCTGATTCACTCATTTTATAACTACAGGTTAGTCAAAAAGCCTTTTTTCTCCAATATTATAACTTTCAGTTAGTTTTCAACGCCTCTTCGGCCAGAAAATAAATGTTGTGAAGGATGCACAACCATCAAGGTTAAAGCCAGATTGGAGTCTCAGAAAAGATCAGGCTGGCTGTTAAGAAAACCGTTTGAAGGCGGAGCGGGCATGGTTCCTCTCCGCAGGAGAGGAGAGCGCAGCCTGAAACCGAGCGGGCTTTGACTCGCTGGGGCAAAGGCTGCGTGTTTTCGAACAGTCAGTCTGATCCATTGCACCTCCTGTTATCATGGATTTGAAGATGTTTATTTTATCCTTTTCCGTTTAAGGTCCCAATTATGATATATTATTGAATCCAGAGTGGAAAGGAAAAAGATGGCCGATCTGAAGCAAAAGGCGAGAGAGTTGATCGACGAATTTAAGGGCAAAGACTATATTTATGGACTCGGCTGCTTGGAAAGAACCGGTGAGCTCACACATTCCTTGGGTAAAAAAGTCCTTTTGGTCACAAACCTCCAGAGCCGCAGCCCTGAAATCTTCCAGACAGTTTTCGATTCGCTGAAAAGTTCTGGCCTTGAGGTCAAAGGCCCTTCTCCATCCGCCAGGCCGAACTCTCCCAAGGAAGACGTTGACAATATAAAAAAAGACATTTTGCGCTCAAATCCTGAGTCTGTGGTCGTTGTCTCAGGTGGCTCTGGAATTGATGCGGTGAAAGCCGCTGTGGTTCTGGCTGCACTCGGAGGGGACATCGAAGATTACTTCGGAATCGGCAATGTGACTGAAGAACTCCGAAAAAGCGGAATGAAGCTCCTTCCACTGGTCGCTGTCCAAACGGCCTCAAGCTCTGCCGCCCATCTGACAAAATACTCCAACATCACAGATTTAGGAACCAATCAGAAAAACCTCATCGTCGATGAAGCCATCGTTCCTCCACGGGCTCTTTTTGATTACAGCCTTACACAAACGATGTCCAACTCCTTCACTGCGGACGGAGCTTTTGATGGTTTGGCTCACTGCCTTGAAGTCTATTATGGAGCCAGCCCCGATTCATTCGAGAAAATCGAAGAAATCGCACTGACTGGAATCGAACTCATCCTCTCCTCTCTCCAAAATGTCTTTGCAGACCCGTCTGACATGGAGGCCCGGGAAGCAATAGGCTTGGCCACTGACCTCGGGGGCTATGCCATCATGCAAGGCGGCACAAACGGAGCCCATCTCACGAGCTTCTCCCTTGTGGATATTCTCAGCCATGGCCGGGCATGCGCTCTTCTGAATCCGTACTACACCGTCTTCTTTGCCCCGTCCATCTCCAGGCAGCTCCAAAAACTCTCCCCACTTCTCGTTAAACACGGATTGATGGACAAAGCTCCCTCGACTCTGAAAGGCCAAGACCTGGGATTGGCTGTGGCCCAAGCATTCATCACATTGAGTCAGAGCGTGGGCTTTCCGACCAAGCTTGAGGAAATCAAAGGGATGAGCAGAGCTCATATCGAGAAGGCCCTTTCTGCGGCCAAAAGTCCGGGGCTGGAAATGAAGCTGAAAAATATGCCTATTCCCCTGACATTCAGCACAGTGGAAGAATACATGGGCCCGGTTCTCGAGGCCGCATTGACCGGGGATTTCTCACTCATTAAATCAGTCAAAAAATGAAAGAAATAGAACTGAATTTGGGGCAGAAAAGCATTCTGATAGACATTCCCGACAGCACAGACATACTGCCTATGGGAAAGGCGTCCCTTCTTTTCAACTCTGAGGAAAAGATACGTGATGCGTTAGCTAATCCGATAGACTGTCCGTCACTCAAATCCGTGGTCCGTGAAAAATTAAAAGCGAATCCCGAAGCCAAGGCTGTTGTTGTTATTTCCGACAATACGCGTCCTGTCCCCTACTCTGGGAAATCAGGAATCCTTTATCCAATTGTCGATGAAATGATGAAAGCCGGCCTTCAGCCCTCTCAGATCCGTCTTCTGGTGGCCACAGGAACACACAGGGCAATGAAAGAGGAAGAACTCAAGGACATGCTCGACTCCCGTGTGATAAATCTCGGACTTGAAATTATCAATCATGACAGCAGAAATCCTGATGAACTCGTCTCCATAGGAAAGACAGAACTCGGGGGTGAAATTCTTCTGAATCGCCTGTACGTTGAAAGTGACCTGAAAATCCTGACAGGCCTAGTGGAAAGTCATTTCATGGCCGGAGCTTCAGGAGGAAGGAAATCGATCTGTCCAGGCCTTCTCGCGGAAGACTCTACGCACCTCCTGCACAGCGGCCCGGTCCTTTCTTCTCCGAATGCACGGGACTTAATACTCGAAGGAAATCCTGTGCACGAAGAAGCCCTCAGAGTGGCGCACATGGCTGGCTGCGATATGATCGTCAATGCCACTTTGGACTCAAGATACAGGCTCACAGGAGTTTTTGCCGGAAACCTTGAATCCGCCCATTTGGCTTCTTTCGAAAAATTAAAGAGCTATGCAGCCATACCGACCGATAAAAAATACGACTTAGTTATCGGCCAAACGGGCTTTGTGGGAGTGAATCACTACCAGGCCGCTAAAGGCGCCCTGACATGCCTGCCCCTGCTTGATGAAGAGGGAACCTGCCTTCTTGCGGCCTACCATACCGACCCAGACCCGATAGGCAGCACTAACTACAAAAGAATGCTCCGTCTTCTCAGAGAGAAAGGCTCTGAAAAATTCCTGGAAACAATCCTCTCCCCATCCTGGAGTTTTATCCCAGACCAGTGGGAGGCGCAGATGTGGGCCCGTCTCTTCAATAAAATCCCGATGGAAAATCTCATCTACTGCACCTTTGAGATTCCTGAGGAATCCTTTTCATG
This sequence comes from Candidatus Aminicenantota bacterium, assembly GCA_050116035.1. GTDB lineage: Bacteria > Acidobacteriota > Aminicenantia > Aminicenantales > Aminicenantaceae > SOIA01. Next base: position 7,643 of record JASFPJ010000075.1, read on the forward strand.
GATTCCAGGAAGAGATGCCAGGACGATTATTCCTGAAGCCAACGACCTTCAGGAGCTGGTGACACAATCAATCGATTGGGTCTATAAAAAACTCTGCCTCCGCTTGGGTCAAGAGCCCCGAATCGCATGTCTTCCAGACGGCCCTTACGGCATCCCTGTCGAACCAGAATAAGGAAAGAAGAGGACAGAAAAAAAGGGGACAGGCTACTTTTTTGTGGGACTGTCCCTTTAAGTCCTTATTTTAAAGAAGATAGGGATTGTCCCCCTTCTTCAACAAAAAAGTAGCCTGTCCCCTTTTTAAGTTGACGATGGGGTTTGATTCGAATACTATAGAAGACGATTCAAACGGGATGATTTGCAACAAGGAGTTTACCATGAGAAGAATTCATAAACTATCCACAATGTTAGTGGCTTTATTTCTCTTCACTATCCTCCTTCCCCCTCCTTCTTACAGCCAATCTGAACTTCCCCCCACTGACTTTCCTGTGCTCATCACATCTTGCGGCCAGAGTCCGGGCCCTGTGCGAGTCAAAGCTATATTTATGCGAATGAAACTTAAACCCAGCCCGCAAACTTATATGGTAGTTGATCAAGCGACGGCTGAAGACCTGAAAATAGCCAAGGAAACAGGCTCTCCATACAAAACCATTATCATCGTTATGGGATCAAGCCTTAAAGCCATGGGAGCGGCCGGAATATCCATAGATGATGAAATCGACAGAACCTCGAAGCTGATCACAGAAGCTCGCAGTCAGAAAATAACAGTCATCGGAGCCCACATCGAGGGCATGGCCCGCAGAGCCCAGGGCGCAGCAGTGGGTGACAACACAGATGAACTCAGCATCGATGCTGTCGGTCCAAATTCAGATCTTCTGATTATCACAAAGGATGGGAACTCGGATGGACGCTTCACTATAATCTCCAAGGATAAAGGCATCCCGATGATTGAAGCCGACAAGATGCTCGATCTTATCCCTGAATTCGAGAAGATCTTCAAAAGATGAGCGAGAAAAAGGCAGACGATTTTTGACTATCCAGACTCGCATATGTTGAATAAAGCAAAGGAGCCAACCTCCCTCAGCTCCCCCTCGGATATTCCACCAATCAACGAAATTCCCAGCCTTCCATTTCGGGGCTATGTCTCTATATACAGCTTTCAGGCTTTGAAACAAAGGAAAATGCAGTGAGTCTATTCACGTCCACCGAGATCATCCTGGCTGTGATGGTCGTGACTTATGTAATCGCCAGGATTTTAAAAGTCTCGACAGAACTTTCCATGTTCGCCGCCGCCCTTACCGGAGCGCTGGCCGGCGGAGCCGGGATTCCAGCCAGGCATATCGTTGAAGGCGCTTTTACTTACTTGGATATCGTCCTCATCTTCATCACTGCCACTCTTTTCATGAATATTCTGAAGGAATCCGGGGGCATCGCTTATGTGGTGAGAGGAATTCTGCGTAAATTCTACCGACAAAAATCCATCCTGTTCATCCTGATCACTCTTCTGTTGCTGCTTCCCGGCGCCCTGACAGGAGCTGGAAGTGTAACGGTCCTGATCACGGGCGGAATGATCGCCATTGTCTTGAGCTATATGGGAATCTCCAAGCCCAGAACAGCCGCAATCATCTTTATTCTTGCCGGGCTGAGTGCAGCCGCCCCTCCTGTAAGCCTTTGGGCCATGCTCACTGCGGCAGGAGTCAACATGCCTTATGTCGGATTTTTCCTGCCCCTGCTCCTTCCTTGCTTGCTTCTTTCTCTAATCACCATATTCATACTGGGATGGAAAGGAAAACCAGTTAACCTGGAAAAAGCCCTGGAAGAGCTCCCGCAAGCTCCCCCAAAGATGAACTGGATGCGTGTTTCACTCCCCTTCCTCGTGTTCTTCTTTCTCGTTCTGGCTGGTAGAATCTGGCCTCATTCTCTCCCCGTCATCGGGCTGCCGATGATGTTTATGGCCTCTGCTTTTATCAGCCTCTTGCTTGCGCCCATAAAGTTAAATTTTCTCAAGATTTCTAAAGACACAGTCCACCAGCTTCTCCCTCTGATCGGAACTCTCACCTGTGTTGGAATCCTGGTTCAAATCATGACTCTCACTGGAGTCCGGGGACTTATCGCCATAACAGCCGTGACTCTCCCTTTAATCTGGGTCATCCTCTCGCTCTCCTTTGTCCTTCCGTTCTCTGAGGCTGTTCTGATGTGGGGTGCGGCTCCTGTTCTCGGCGTTCCTTTGGTTTTGCTGTTTAACACCATCGGGCTGAATCCCATCATAGCGCTGGCGGGAATGAGCATCATCTGGCCGCTGGGCGATGCGCTTCCGCCGACAGCGATCATCGGCCGCCTGACCGCCCAAACCGTCGGGATGAAAGAACCCTACTCGCGGCTGTTGAAGCACTGCATTATTCCGGCCATCATTATTATGGTCGTGGGCACTCTGATGGTCGTCTTCAGCAAAAAATTGGGTTTTTTAACACTCCTCTGATGGAAAGAATAATGGATGACAGCCACCTGACAGAAATCTTCATGAAAAAAAAGCGAGGGCTGTCAAAATATATCATGGAGGGCTTTGACTCGTGATCATGACTATTCTCTATTACGTGCTTACGGCATACATTGCCTTCCTCATCATCTGGAACCTTCTGAAAAGCAAGAAATGGCAGGAGGAGATTCTTTATATCATCATCCTCATGCCTTTTCTCTTAAGGTTGTTCCGGTTGAAATAGGGAGACAGAGGAGAAATGATGCCTGTGCACTGGCTCACTATTCGAAAATACAGTTTTATCCTCCTGGGTGTGATTCTCATGGCTTTCGCGGGGATGAGTTTTTACAACAGCCGGCACCTCAAAGAGGCTGTTGTCCTCAGCCCTGGAGTCACTCAAGTTAAAAAACTCAGTGATTACTTTTCCGGAATCAAAGGAACCGTCAATGATTCGAACATCTATGTCCTGGAGGGAAAAGAACCCGGAGGAACCATCCTTATCCTTGGGGGAAGTCATCCAGAAGAGCCCGCCAGCCGCCTGACAACATGGGTCCTCACTGAGAATGCGGTTGTCGAGCGGGGAAGGCTTTTCGTGATCAACTCAGCCAACCGAAGCGCCACCACGGTGACCCGGCTGGGCGGAGCGTATCCGCCGGATTTCGCAATTCCCACTCCTTGGGGAGAACAGAAATTTCGCATGGGAGACCGATGGTCCAACCCTCTTGATCAATGGCCGGATCCCGAAGTCTACATCCACTACCCGAGTCGACAGGAACTGGCCTATGTGGATATCCGGAATCTGAACAGAACATGGCCTGGCCGGGCCAACGGCACACTGACCGAGAAAACATGTTATGCCATGACCCAGCTCATTCACAAAGAAAAGGTGGATATCGTCATCGACCTCCATGAAGCCGAGCTGCAATATCCAGTCATCAGCACAATTGTGGCCCATCAAAAAGGAGAAGACCTGGCCGCCCTGACTTCAATGATGATATCAGGCTTGGAAGGATTCAATATCGGTATGGAGTATTCTCCTGAGGCTCTCCATGGCCTGTCTCACCGGGAAATCGGCGACCACACTCCAGCAATATCCCTTCTTCTCGAGGCTCCAGAGCCCTTTCTCGACGCCACCCGGGGACGAACCGACAGAGCCCTTCTTCTCGAAGGAAAAGATGAATTTGTCCTCAAAGCCGGAAAACACGGCCTTCTTTTTGAAAAAATGGATGAGAACGGATGGCCGATCGATGTCCGAGTCGGCCGCCACTGTTCAACCCTGATTTATATATTAGAACTCTGGTCTGACGAGAATCCTGACAACGCGGTGATTGCTAGAGGAATTCCTCGTTATGCGGAGGTGATAAAAAAAGGAACAGGTTCTTATCTCCATAATCCGGCCAAAGCTGACCCGAAACAGGTCTACTACGAATAAGAAGCCGGCCAATTTTATGAATAACCCAGGCTAGAAGCGATAGGAAATTCCTATCCCAAACAGCGCAGAATCCATTTTAATATCATTAAACTGACCGGACTCTGGCCCGGTGACCGGGTCAGTATAACTCCATGTGCCGTTCGTGCTCATAAAAAAATACTTTGCCTCTAATTTAAAGGTCAGATTCCCTCTAAAAAAGTAATCGATGCCAGCCCCAAGATGATAACCCAGGGTACTTTCCACTGCCTCTTCTCTGTTGAAACGCGTATCCCCTAAAGTGAAGCTGTTTATATAATAGCCAATTCCTCCTGTGAAGTATGCGAACGTATTGGACTGAAAAGGAAAGTGTTTTTTAAGACTCAATTGAATAGGAATGATCCTTAAATCACCTCCGCTCAATCCATCAGGGAAATTGCCATCCACTCCAGAATCAAAACCTTGGACACTCAACTCAAGAGCGAATTCCTCCACCGTTTGAATAGAAAAATGTATGTTAAAGTATGCTCCAGAATTATAATAATCATCAGCAGGAAAAGAAGCTCCTATGATCAGCCCGGCTTCAAATCTTCGAGTCTTTTCCTCAAGTTTTTTCTCCCGAATCTTGATCTTGGTTTGAGGTAATTCTGCACTCACGACTTCAACAGCACTCTCATGGATATATCCAGGGAGAACAAATCCTTCAAGTCTAAGGGGAAGGCGAACGAGATACCATTCTCCTTCCTTTCCCTCCACTTGAAGAATGCGTCCTCTCTTAACGACAGCGATAATTT
>JASFPJ010000076.1:0-12302 GCA_050116035.1 Candidatus Aminicenantota bacterium
GACCGATTTTGTCGTTCATTAAAGCCGAAAAGCCGAGGCGGACGGTGTACAAACCAGGCTTATCTCCCCACATGTCATCCACCAACGGCACTTCACACCGTGTCAGGCCTATACATCCAGAACTGAAGAGCCACGGTTTGTCCGAGCCATTAATTGTTTTATCCTTGAAATCCGTACAGAAATATCCCATACCTTGAAGGATTTCATCATGGAGATCGAATTTCACACCATAATTCGGGAAATGATTTTGCAGGTATTCGGTTTTGGGATTCGGATAACCAAACCATACTTTACCTGTGTCATCCTTCATATCTGCGGGTGCGCCGAGATTGATAGCAAAGTGTTTTGCAGGACTCATCGCGCCGTGTGTTATAAACACAGTCCATGGTTGGACTCTTTTCTCTTTGTGCTTCAAGACAACAGAACATCTCAAGGGGAATGAACAGGTGCAGCCAGCACTTGCTTCAGGAAAGAGCAGGAGGCCGTTTGCGGGTATCATGTTGATCCAGCAGCCAGGCCGGATCCCGCCGAATATGACTAATCCATTGTCCTCCGAAAAGTCGTAAATGGCAGTGGAGGAAGAGCGATAAAAAAGGGCATGAGCAGAAGCTGAGGTGACAGCACATGTATGCCCGGGTCGTAAATATTCCCAGGGAACTTGCTCTCCAGTTATGGGATGCTTGCGCATCTTTATCTCACCTGTGTGAAGGTTGCATGCGCGAGGCTCTATGAAGATCTGATCTCCGACGATGACCGGACGCGTGCGGTAGTTAATCGGCCGAGACCACATGACTTCGCCGGTTTTGGTAGATATGGCAGTGAGACGCTTCCACCGCAAGCTCCCGTTTTTAAACCTCCAGGCATCATGATCACCCATGTTTCCGAAAACCAGCAACACGCCGTCTTTATAGGCTGTTCCCATCATGTCGCCACCGCAACCTGTACAATCCAAGGATTTTTCCCAGAGTCTTTTCCCCGTAGCCGCGTCGAGACAGAAGATGGTCCTCACATCAGTATCCTCAAAAGAGACCTGCTCGTCTTCAAATTCTTCATATATCCCTTTCTTGACAAGTTCCTGGACAATTTCAAACGGCATTTCTTCTTCATCTTTTAAAACTCGTGCTTCCTCGTAGATTCCTTTCCGGATAAGTTCCTGCTTGTGTCTAAGAGCTTGTCTTTTTCGAGAATTTGAGACTCTGTTCTCAGCAAAAAAGATTTTGCCATCCCCGATGCTGACTGTTATATGTGCAATTTGGCTTCCCTGGTGTTTCCATCTCAGGTTTCCCGTGTCGGGGTTCACGGCAAAGATCATGTCGCTTGTCATGACGTTTTCAGTTAAAGCGTCCTTTGAGCTCTCATATATTTCCCAGTCGGGAAAATCTGTTATGAAACGCCAGAATGCACCAGACCTTTTGAAATCCTTCCACAAATTTTCATCCGGAACAGGATAGCTATACACTAAACTTTTGTATTCTTCCCTGTAGTCTGAAGGGACATCTTCAATATCTATCCATTTTCCGTTATCCACAAGAAGTTCGCGCAGTGCGAAATAATCATATTTCAAAGGCTCTGCCCTTGAACCGTAGAGGGTATCTCCCACAAAAGACACATATCCCCAGCGGTAAGATTTCAATCCAGAAGACAAGGGTAATTCGATTTCACGAAGTGTCTCACCCGTGTGAGGAGAAAGACAGTGACATTTATCTTGGGCAGCGACATAGAGACAATCTTCAGTGACGACCAGGTTCCCTCCGTCCACATCTGCTCTGGGACGAACAGCACCAGGAATTTCTCTCTCCCAGAGAAGTGTGCCGTTAAAGGCGTCATATGCCATGATCACTTCTTCCCCCTGAACAAAGAGGCGGCCGTTGATCGATACAGGACTGGCTGCCTTTGCATGCCGTTCCACCATCTTCTCAGGCCCCGGTTCTCCGAACCACAACACTCCAAGAGGCCCCTTGACCAGTTGGTCCATGGAGCAGGCTGTGTTTTGAGGATTGCCGTATTGTTCTGTCCAGTTTCCACTTCCTTCCAATTTGCCCCGAGTGACTTTTGCCCAGATTCCATTTTCTTCGGTAACTTCTGGCTCTTTGGCTCCAGATTGGTTCAGCCATTCGAGAAGGTGCTTTTTCTCAAGAAGATTTGTTTTATCAGAAGTTTCAAGAGGCTGTCCGAAATACGCCACACCTCCGTAAGGCCTGAGAACTCGAAACATCTCTTCAGGAGAATAATCCGTTTTGCCAGAGAACATCATCTCTTCCGATACGATGAGGTTGGCAAAATAATCCGGAAGACTTGATAGATCCCAGGATTCAACCACAATTCTGGAACCATAAAGACCCCCCTCATTTAAAGCACGTTTGGCTCTTGCCACTTTCTTCTGGTCCTTTTCGATGCCGATAATTTTCAATTCGCTCCGCTTGGCCAGCTCATATGCGAGTCTGCCTGTTCCGCTTCCTAAAACGAGGCAGCAACCCTTCTGAATTCCTGTTTCCTTAATTATTTTCTCTGCAGTAGATTCGATAATCGGGCCTAATTTATTCCTTCTGTAGGGGGAAGACTTGACGGGAGGGCTGATTTTTTTTGTCCTGGATTTCCTGCCTTTTTTAAAACAATATATGTTGCCGTTATCAGTGCTGATAAAGAGATTCCCGTTCGTCACTGCAAGTCCCTGGACTTTGCCCTGAACCTCTGCCTTCCAGACCTCTTCACCACTCTCTGCTTCCAGGCCAATAGCAATCCCCTCACCGCCAGCGAAGACTTTATCTCCCGCCAATATGAGAGAGGTCAGTTTGCTGTGGGGATATTCCCATCGGCCCATAGAGGCTTTCAACCTCTTTTCTTTTTCAGCTAAATCCAAGAGCTTTTCCTCGATTTCTTCTATCACTGGATTCTTGATTTCTTCTTCCTCTTCTTCAGTTTCCTCCTCTTCTTCTTTCACTTCACGGATTTTCATCCGCACATCCGAGAGTCTGTTTCTCAATTCCTGACGCTCTTTGACAAGGGCGTCCAACTCGCTACCCCGAATCACGAGAAATTTCTCGCGATCTAAAGCGTATACCCCGTCTTCAGTGACGGAGTAAGAAACATCTGGCGTCACGACCAGGTCAGTTCCCGGAAACCAGGCATGCATATCATCTAGCGAACTTTTTCCTTTTCCCGATTGTTCGTCGTAGGCTCTCTTGGCTGGAGTGCCGGAAAGATCCACTCCTGAAATAAGGTTTCCTTCATTTAATAATGCCCAGGTTCCTCCCACTTTAGCTCCTGGTAAGAGGTAATAAAGGAATTGCCCGGTCTTGCGGCCAAAGGCTGCGGGCATGGCCCTCCCTGAGGGAACATACAGGATATTCTTCGAGGCAATCAGATAGCTCTGGGGCGATATGCCGCCATAAGCCAGCTCATGCGCTCGGTCTCCTGTAGTGTCGTTTTTCCAGATAACCGCACCGCTGTCTGCTTCTAAAGCGTAGATGTATATACCTTCATAGGGAAACACGCCTGCACCAAAATAGACAGTTCCATCGTCAACCAAAACACTTGTCCTGACAGGCCAGAGAGAAATCATCCTCCCATTTCCCAAAACTTTTTCATCGCTGGGCCCGGCTCTGTATTTCCAGATTAATTTGCCATTCTTTGCATGGAGACAGTAGACATGGCCATCATCAGAGCCTACATAAATACGGTTTTTCCAGATGGCCGGAGCGTAACGGACCGGTCCTTCAGTGGTGAATGTCCATTTTGTCTTTCCTGACCTGTCACTCAAAGCATAAACCTTGTTATCCACAGAAGACCCAAAATAGACTAAACCCTTAGCTGAAATGACATGATGAGCATTATCGAAGTGCATTCTTTCCATCTCTTCTCCAGGCTTTGGCCAGGCAGGTTTCGGAGTGTGAGTCGGCTCGAATGTCCAGCGGAGAGCAAGAGGTATATCCATCCTCTCTGTCGTAATACCGCTTCGTGCACTATCATATCGATATGTCAACCAGCCTTCGCTTTTGCGGGTGACACATGTCATGCAAAAAACAAGAAGGAAGGCGAGAGCTAGAGAAAGGACAAATTTTAGCCCTGTCTTGCTTGAGTGTTTTTTATTTTTCACTTTATAATCTCCTTCCGGCATTTTTTATCCTAGGGATCAGTTATATTTCCTTTTTCCAAATAGACTACACGGCCAGCATGCTGGTCGACTGCCTTCCCGTGAGTCACAACAATTACCGTGCCGCCGCTGCTGTGAAACTCTGCCAGATGACGAATTATATCTTCAGAGTTTTCAGGGTCAAGATTGCCCGTTGGCTCATCGGCAAGAATGATCTTAGGATTCTTGAGCATTGCCCTGGCAATAGCCGTGCGCTGTTTCTCGCCGGCGCTGAGTTCGGCAGGTTTGTGGAACATCCTCTCCATCAACTTCAAACGCTCCAGTAGTTTTTTCGCATCCTCCTTGTCGGTCTGGCTTCGACCGACACCAACAGGTAAAAGTACGTTTTCGATGATGTTTAGATAAGGCACAAGATGAAATAATTGGAACACAAAGCCGATATTTTCAGCCCTGAACTTGGCTCTCTGCCTCTTGCTCATCGCATAGATATCGCTGTTTTTGATCAAGACCTGCCCTTCAGTCGGCCGGAGCATTCCTCCTATGGAAAGAAGCAGCGTGGTCTTGCCGCTTCCGCTCGGTCCCCGGACAACAACAAATTCGCCTTCGTTAATGTGGAGGTTGACTTTGTCAAGGGCTCTGACCTGTCCATATCTGGTTAGGTAAGTTTTGCTCGCGCTTTCCAGCCGGACCATAATCATTCCTCTCTCAAAGTGATAGCCGGATCCTGGGCCACTGCTATCATCGATGGGATGAAAACGGATAAGGCGCACACCCCGGGAGAAACAATGACCGCCCAGTAAAGTAATTTTATTTGAGGCATTATCATGCTCGCAGTGACCTTGAATATGGGAGGCCCGAACTTCAAGGCCAGACCCGTCCCTACACCAAAGCCAACAACAGCTCCTATCAATCCGATTAACACCGCTTTCCCCAGAAAAAGAGCACTGATTTTACTCGATCCATAACCGAGAGCCCGCATAATGCCTATTTCCTGTCGCCTCTCGCGAACATTCGACATGGCGAGTATCCCGATCCAGGACATGCAGACGACCACGATGAAAGGGATGATAAATCCGAAGTATTTTTCAGCCATTATTCTCTGGTTTTCACGAGCGGAGGCAATATTTTGAATCAGAATGACCTTGGCATCAGGAAGGATTTTTGCCAGTTGCTCCCGTAACATCTCTTGAGAATTTATATTTTTTTTGTCCACTAGACATAAACACTGCAGTGCTTTGATTTCATTGATTTTGTTTTCCATATTCAAAAGGCTCTGCACATCGTGGAGATGGGCATAAATACGGATGTCATCCTCGCTCCCGCTCTCTGAGAGAGACTGTGTGACTGTGAAAGTCTTGCCGAATATATCGATTATGTCACCCTTTCGGAGATCCAGGCTTTGTGCTAATTCAAACCCGATATAAACATTCCCCCGTTCTATTGTGAAAATCATCGGGGTTTTCTTTTTTCCCGGAGGAGATATCTCCGGCGCAATTCCTGTCAAAAAAACTTCCCTGCCTTGCCAGTTCACTTTCTTTTGAAGGATAGCCGTGAGGTGAGCATAGGATATTCCTCCATGAGAAGCCAACTCATAAACATGGCGTTCTGGCATCGTGTATTCAGAGAATCCTGTTTGCCAAAACTTTTCCATATTCGTTTTTTTTGGAATGATGCGGAGGTTGAATCCTATATCTCTCATCAACCGGATTGTCTCAAATTTAGAGGCTTCTCCCGTTGTAAAAAAGGAGACAAATAATGAAGCGGCAATCACGACTGCCAGTAAACTAAGAAGGAAATTCAGTTTTCTTTGCAGAATCTCTTTGAGAATAAGACGAAAGGTTGTCATGATAACTTCTTTCGTGCGCGAATCAACACAAATGACCCTCCTGCAAGTATAAGAAAGGCTATAATACCCGTACCAAATAAGATTGTTTTCAGGTTTAGACCAGATTTGGATTGAGTTGTTCCAGAAGAAGTCAGCTCGTAGTATTTTGCCGGGGATACCCGCCCTGCATTTGCTTCTGTTTCAAACTCGAGAGCCCACTCGCTGTATTCGTCGAATATATCTCCTAAATTTTCTCTGAGCTCATCATCCCCTGTTTGCCTGAAAAGATCCAACGAAATGATGCTGCTCATTTCCGTTTTAACCATTGGATTTTCCACATCAAATCCAAGAAATTTAACCACATCGGATTGAATTTTCTCATCCCATCTAAGAGGGAGTAATGGTCCCATCATCCATTTCTTATCGAGCCCGCAGTCGCAGGACAAGCCAATAACGGAGAGAATCTTATACAACCGGTCTCCTGTAATTTTCTCCCCACTGAGAAGGGGGCCCATTCTTCGTCCTCTTCCATAGATCACCGCTATATGCGGTTTTTCGAGCTGGCCTCCATCCAGACCAAGACTCCATATCAACAAGCTTTCTTCGGGAATCAATTCTTGAGGTATGACTATTATACAAGGAGGTTTCTCGATACGTTTCGGTAGCTGGCCCATTGTCTTTGCAATCTTCCGGTTTGTGCGGGAAGCGGCCTCATAGGCTTTTGAATTTTCCGCCTCATCCTTACCCTCGATTAAAAGTATCACACAATAAGACTTGACAATGCGGTTGAGAATCTCCTCCCTAATAGGGGAAGCGATTGCATTAGTGAATGAAGATCGGACTGCTTTATCAAATGATTCATGGGGAGCGGATAGGGGGAGAACTAACGACCTTCCCATTGGTGAAAACAGGATTGCAGCGGGGAATGATTCAATCTCCCAGAAACGGAGGTATTCTATTGCCGGGTGACTCCTGTCTTGGTCAACATTGATTATCTCAGCCTTGATATTGCTCTCCAGGAAAGCCGTGTAGGATATCTGTCTTAAGGCTGCAACAACTCTTTGTTGAGTGTTATCCTGGATAAAACAGAATAATCGATATGGATGAGGCGCCAGGTCAGCAAACCCTATATCTCGCACATTATAAATACAGCCAAACACAGGAGCAGTGAAGATGATGCATAAAAGGAAAAAAACGCCAATTATCCTGATTTTCATCCGATTAAGAACGCCAACTGTATTTTTAAACTGTCCAATTTAATTCTACGCTTATATATATCAAAATTATTAGTGACTTGTTAAGAGAAAGCGCTCTATTGATCTTTAAAAGGCTCGAGACTTCATCGAGATAATCCAGCTCATCCTGACTCAACTTCACAATTTTTTCAATCTCCTCGTCTTCAAGAACAGGCCAATCGTATTCACCCAGGTCCCTATCTCTGCTGAACTTCCAATCATCTCAGTCCGATGGGGGAAACCATCAAATTGGATTGCCCGGGTTGCCGCAAAGGCATTGTTTTATCCATGTTTTACTCCTGAAAAGAAATGCTAATTCGAACTTCAAAGTTTATCAGTGAAATAAAACTCAGTAAATATAATGAGGGAGGTCATTCATCACAAATGACCTCCCTCTCGGTAGAAATTCAGTTATTAATCAGGTTGAGTATTCTATTTGTCGTACCAGTGGTCTTGGAGAATCGATGCTGTCTTGACGAATTTCTTGTCGCCCACTGTCAGGACAATCTTGTATTCACCCAAGGCTGCCGGGCTCATCGCGTAATTGGGATTGCCGAAGGAACCCCTGTATCCCATCTCTCTGTACTGCTGTATTCTCTTTCGCATTTGATCAGCTTCTTCTTTAGACCTTTTTCTCCTTTGCGACATATTCCAGACAACTTTGTGCAGTCCCGCAGAGCTGCTTCCATTGATCACGTTAACCTCCATGTTGCCCTTGTAGACAGTCACCTTCACGTTGCCTTCGACTTCGTTTTTCAGGTAGTAATAGATCACGATCCCATTGGGTTCGCTCTCTCCTGCAAAGTTGGAGGAGCTGGAGTTCATCCTTCGTGGAGCCACCCATCTAATTTTTGACTCTACATCAAAGAGATGGGCATCCTTAGCCAGTACTTTGGATGTTAACTCCTGTAATGGAGAGATATCCGTGATGTATATTCCGCGGCCGTGTGTCGCCGCAACAAGATCATTTTCTCTGGTATGAATGGCTATGTCATGAACGGGCTGTGTCGGCATGTTGGTTTTCATCTTTGTCCAGCTTTTTCCCCCATTAATGGAGACATAGACGGCAAATTCCGTTCCCACAAATAGAAGGTTTGGGTTCTTGTGGTCTTCTCTGATGACATTGATGGGCTCGTTCGGCAGGTTGCTGGCGATAGAAGTCCAGGTTTCTCCGTAATCCGTTGTTTTGTAGACAAAAGGCCTGAAATCATCTCGCCGGAATCCGGTGTAGGAGACATAAGCTGTTCCCGGGTCATGATGTGACGCATCAACTCGACTCACCCAGTATTCGGGATTTCCGGTGATTTTATCATTCAGCTTTGTCCAATCCGTGCTGCCGGGTTTCTTCACCCATACATTTCCGTCGTCGGTTCCGACCCAGAGCAGGTCCTGAATAAGCGGAGATTCGTCAATAGTGGTGATCGTGCAGTACTGGATGTTTCCGTCTCCACCTTTTCCAGTCGTGAGCTTCTTCGGGTCGTTTGTTGTCAGGTCTGGGCTGATTTCCTCCCAGTATTCGCCCCGCATAGGAGACCTGACGACGATGTTTCCGCAGTGATAGATCACATCGCTGTTATGCGGAGAAACCAGGATCGGAGAATTCCAGTTCCAGCGGAGTTCACGTTTTTGTCGGCTGTAGGCGATAGATTTCGTCTCTCCGGTTTTAAGGTCGAGCCTTGAAAGAGGTCCAAACTGAGATTCATTGTAGAGATAGCGGTTGGTTTTCCAGTCAAACACGTTGTACATGCCGTCACCACCTCCCACTCGTTGCCAGTCTTCGAGCGTGATGGGTCCTCCACCGCGCTTTGTGCTGGGGCCCATGTGCGAGCCGTTATCCTGGAGCCCACCCGCTACACGATACGGATAAGACATATCCACGCCAACCGCATAAAACTGGGCCAAGGAAAGGAAGTCCGGATGATACCAGTTTTTCCCGCCGTCATAGGACACTCCCATGCCATGGTCATAGCCAAGCAACATGTGATTGGAATCCTTGGGATTGATCCATAAGGCGTGGTCGTCACCGCCGAACCGCAAGGGACGCCTCTGCCAGGTTTTTCCGCCATCTCGTGTTCCCCAGGAAGCGGCGCTCAAGACGTGCACAACTTTATCATCGTTGGGGTCGATTATGATTTGACCGTAATAGTATGCGGGTGCACCGCCGATGCTCCGACCATCGGGACTCACTTTCTTCCAGGTCTTTCCGGCATCATCGGAGCGGTAGACTTCGCCACCGATCATACCGCGGCTGGATTTGTCCTCACGAAGCTCTTTGAGCCTGTCCGCATCGGACATGCCGGGCTTATTGGCGTTTTCGATGGTTGTATACAGGATATTCGGGTTTCTCAGGTAAATGTCGATACCGATGCGTCCGAGCATTCCTCCGGGAAGTCCGCCACCGAGTTTTGTCCAGCTCTTGCCGGCGTTTGTTGTTTTGTAAATCGCGCTTCCAGGGCCACCCAGGTTGAAACTCCAGGGCTTGCGTTCTTTATCGTAGGTGCAAGCATACAACACATTCGGATTGGTGGGGTCCATGGCCACATCCACGACACCAATATCCTTGCCGTCTGCCTTAACAGCCAGCACTTTTTTCCAGTTCTTTCCTCCGTTTGTGGATTTGTACAGTCCACGCTCAGGATTTTCCGAATAGAGATGGCCGAGAGCCGCCACATAGATGATGTTCGGATTTGTCGGATGGATAACAATCCGTCCGATATGGTGGGATTCTTTAAGGCCCATGTTCTTCCAGGTCTTTCCGGCATCTGTGGATTTGTACACTCCATCTCCCCAGTACGTGCTTCTGGAGTTGTTGGCTTCACCCGTTCCAACCCATAGAATATTCGGGTCTGACGGAGCCACAGCAATGTCACCGATGGAAAAGACTTTTTCGTAGTCAAAAATCGGTTCAAAAGTGATGCCGTTGTTTGTTGTTTTCCACAATCCTCCTGAACCTGTTGCTGCATAGAAAGTGTGTGGTTGCTGCACCGGCACGGCAAAATCCACGAACCGCCCGCTCTGGCGAGTTGGGCCGATCGAACGGTACTCGAGACTCTTCAACAGGTCTTCTGTAAGACTTTGCCCGAAAGCCGCAAATGGGACAGCTAGCACTAGAATCATCGTCAGAGAGGCGACCACAAGCTTAGGATAGTTTTTTCGAAATTCCATTATTTCCTCCTTAAAAGATTTGAAAGATTTTTTATTAATGACTGTGGGATTGATGACTTGGGTATGATTAAAAAATTCATATTTAGAATGATATGAAAAAAGTGAATACGTAATATTAATTCAGATGGATTCAAAGGTCAACGAGAAAATAAATTATAGTATATTAATAATACACTAGATAATATCACAAACCAAAAAAATTGTTTTTATCTGATCTGCGGATTCACAAGAGAAAGAATATCGAATCATATTCATTTAACCTTTATCTTTTTTTTAGAAAAACTCCCCGTTCTTCAATTTGATCGGTTATAAAAAAACAATTTCTTTGAAATAAATGTCATTGCAAGCGAAGCGTGGCAGTCTCATGTTTTTTAAAACTCAATTGAAAAATTAGACCAAACGAGTGATTTTCAGATAGAATAGGCCCAAGGAGTGTTCGATGGACCGATTCAACACCTTCCAGAAATTAGGTTTTTACACTCTAGTGTGGATATTATTTATAACTTCCCTCTCCCCTTCCCTTTCTCTGTTCGCAGAAGAAATCCCTTACGGGACAGGCTCCTGGGATTCGGATTCTCTCGGCAACCACCGCGTTGTTCTCCGGGTCAATAAGAAGGCCGACGCCGTATGGGCCCACATTCAGTGGCGAAGGAGAGATACTGATCCGGAAAGGAAAAATGTCATCCTTATTGACGCAAAAATAGGAAGTCGCGTTAGAAATGTTTGCCGGGTGGAAATCAACAGGGAATTTGGAGATTTGATCTTTCAACCTCAAACTGTACCCGGAGAGTATTACGTATATTACATGCCATTTGTCATGTCTGGCCGCAGCAATTACCCGACCGTGACCTACCCGGAGCCAGAGAAAACGGCTGAGACGGAATGGCTTGAGCGTCATGCGCTTACAGAGGATAAATTATCAGAACTAAAGAAAAGTTCTTTTCCTCCTGTGGAGGTTACTGGATTCCAGTCCATCGATGAGTTCAACAGTTTTTATCCGATGGAAGTGATTGCGACTGCTGAGGAAACTGAGAACATACTGAGAAGTCATCCTGAATCTGATTATCTATTGTTTCCTGAGGACCGCAGATTCCCCATCCGGATGTGGGATGACCTTCCTTTTAAATGGATCAAGACCGGACCTAAAAATACGTTCCAAGGTGACGCAGCCCGAGGAGAGTTCTACGCCTTTCAAATCGGTGTTTACGCGGCCAGGAAAGCCATAGAGGATATCGATGTCTCCTTCAACAAGATGAAACATGCTGCATCCCAAAAAACCATCCCATCCTCTGCTCTGCGCTGCATCAATGTCGGCGGGATCAACTGGAACGGAGAGAAGCTTGACAAAGTCTGTCCGGTTGATAAAGGTAAAGTCCAGCCTCTCTGGTGTGGAATCCAGATTCCCTTGGATGCCCCTCCGGGCAAATACGAGGGGACAGTCACTGTCAAGCCAAAAGGAATGGAGGAGACTCCGATCAAACTCATCATTAACGTCACTCAGGAGACTTTGAAGGACGCTGGTGACAGCGAACTCTGGAGACACTCGCGTCTGCGCTGGCTGGATTCAAAGATCGCTTTTGATGACGATGTCGTTTCCCCTTTCACTCCGATTAGGGTGCAGGGAAAAACGTTAAGCTCTCTTGGAAGAAGAGTGAGAATCGGAAAGGCCGGATTCCCTGATCAGATCCAGAGTTTTTTCGCCCCTGAAATGACACATATCCTGGAAGAAGGGCGCGATATCCTCTCTTCTCCTATAGAGTTGATTGTGGAGGACGAGGAGAGTTGTATTCTATCGTGGGAAGAAAAGTACGCCACCATGGTCAAGATAAGGCCAGGTGCAGTCGAATGGGAAGCGAAATGCGAAGCAGGAGTTTTAGCATTAGAATGTGAAGCCCGAATGGAATGCGATGGTTTCCTTGAGTTTAAAGTCAAATTGAGTTCTGCCACGAGTATTGCAGTCAAGGATATCCGCCTGGAAATCCCG